>NZ_JACSOF010000036.1:0-46731 GCF_014349205.1 Photobacterium sp. BZF1 | reverse complement strand
CAGGACCACAGGACCACAGGACCACAGGACCACAGGACCACAGGACCACAGGACCACAGGACCACAGGAACTAAAATGCTAACAATCAATCAAAACCACTGGCTGGAAGGGGTCAAGCATGTGCCTTCGCCGTTCTTTGATACCCGGCCGGATAGTGACGATATATCGCTGCTGGTTGTACATAATATCAGCTTGCCACCGGGCCAGTTCGGCGGGCCTTATATCGAACAGCTATTTACTGGCACGTTAAAACCTGACGAACATCCCTATTTTGAGTTAATTTCCGGTTTTCGGGTCTCGGCTCACTGTCTAATCAGGCGAAATGGCGATATTATCCAGTTTGTTCCGTTTGACTGTCGGGCTTGGCATGCGGGTGTGTCGACATTTGCAGGCCGCGACAAGTGCAATGACTATTCAATCGGGATAGAACTGGAAGGAACGGACACCCTGCCTTATACCCAGGCCCAGTACGATACCCTTGCCGCACTCACCTGGGTGCTGCTCGATAACTACCCCCGCATGGAAGCCAGCCGGATCACCGGCCATGAGTTCATCGCCCCCGGTCGCAAAACCGACCCAGGTTTAGCATTTGATTGGCTTGCCTATAAGTCTTCAATATTGCTCAAGTAATCGCCAATCAGGGCGGCTGCTGATGGGAAAACTGGCGAGAAAATGTAACAAATAATTGGTCTGACCATTGGTTGTTTTCTCGTCAAACATTGCCCTAACCCCTGTTGACTACTAGTGTTTGTCATGTTTTAACAAGTTTTCATAATTTGAAATTTTTGTTAAATCACCCCTCATTCTATGATTTCAATCAAGTTGTCGGTAGACATCCTCAATTATTTCTGTAAACTTTCCTTCCATAGTTAAATTGGTAATACCAATTATCCGCATTCCGGACTACCTTGAAACGTATAAGTACAACCAAGAACGAATAACGAATGACTTATAAACGAATCCGCCAACCCAAGCTCTCCGATGCTATCGAGCAGGAACTGGAGCACCTGATCCTCGAGGGAATCCTATCCCCGGGTCAGCAGCTGCCGCCTGAGCGTGAGCTTGCCAAGCAATTCGATGTTTCTCGCCCGTCTGTCCGTGAAGCTATCCAGCGCCTAGAAGCAAAAAAACTGCTCACGCGCCGCCAGGGTGGCGGTACCTTTGTGACCGAGAAGCTATGGCAGAGCTTTTCCGAGCCACTGTTGGAACTCCTATCCGCCCACCCCGAGACCCAGCTAGACTTGCTGGAGTCGCGCCATGCCCTAGAGGGCCTGGCTGCCTACTACGCCGCCCTTCGCGGCAACGAAGAAGATTTCACCCGTATCCGTGACTGCCATTCACGTATACAGGACGCCCAGCAGCAAGGTGATTTGCCGGCCGAAGCCGCCGCCGTGATGCAATACCTGATAGCGGTGACCGAGTCCGCTCACAACGTGGTATTGCTCCATATCATCCGTAGCCTTGCCCCTCTGCTGGAGCAAAACGTATTACAAAACTTTGAGCTCCTGAACCGTCGCCCAGAAGTGGTGGAAAAGGTGCGCAATCATCGAGCCAACATTGTCCAGGCGATTGTTTCGGGTGAGCCCGTACAGGCCCGCGAAGCATCGCATGCACATTTGGCTTATATCGAGGAAACCTTGTTGGATTTATCGCGTGAAGACAGTAGACGAGAACGCTCTCTTCGACGCATTCAACAACGCAAGGACGGGCTGGATTAGTACCCCTCATATAAGCCGAGGGCACTAGTAAACAGTCGCGACATTGTTAGTTTTGTAGATTATCAACGAAAGGATAGATCGCATGTCTGAAGTCATGAAAAATGACGTGGACGCACTGGAAACTCAAGAGTGGCTAGCAGCCCTTGAGTCAGTCGTTCGTGAAGAAGGTGTAGAACGCGCCCAGTACCTACTTGAGCAAGTACTGGACAAGGCTCGTCTTGATGGCGTAGATATGCCAACCGGTATCACTACCAACTACATCAACACCATCCCATCAGATCAAGAACCAGCTTACCCTGGTGACACAACGCTTGAGCGCCGTATCCGCGCGATCATCCGTTGGAACGCAGCGATGATCGTACTGCGTGGCTCTAAGAAAGACCTTGAGCTTGGCGGTCACATGGCTTCATTCCAGTCTGCTGCAGCGTTTTACGAGACTTGTTTCAACCACTTCTTCCGTGCTCCGAACGAGAAGGACGGTGGTGACCTAGTTTACTACCAAGGCCACATTGCCCCTGGTATCTACTCTCGTGCATTCGTTGAAGGTCGTCTGACTGAAGAGCAGCTAGACAACTTCCGCCAGGAAGTAGACGGTAAAGGTATCCCTTCATACCCGCACCCTAAACTAATGCCTGAGTTCTGGCAGTTCCCGACCGTATCTATGGGTCTGGGTCCAATCTCTGCTATCTACCAAGCACGTTTCCTTAAGTACCTTGACGGCCGTGGCCTGAAAGATACCAAAGAGCAGCGCGTATACGCGTTCCTAGGTGACGGTGAGATGGATGAGCCAGAATCACGTGGTGCAATTTCTTTCGCTGCGCGTGAGAAACTGGACAACCTATGCTTCCTAATCAACTGTAACCTACAGCGTCTTGACGGCCCGGTAATGGGTAACGGCAAGATCATCCAAGAGCTAGAAGGCCTATTCAAAGGTGCTGGCTGGAACGTGGTTAAAGTTATCTGGGGTAACAACTGGGATTCACTACTGGCGAAAGACACCTCTGGTAAGCTGCTTCAGCTTATGAACGAGACTATCGACGGTGACTACCAGACATTCAAGTCGAAAGACGGCGCTTACGTACGTGAGCACTTCTTCGGTAAGTACCCAGAAACTGCTGCACTAGTTTCTGACATGACTGACGAGCAGATCTTCGAGCTTAAGCGCGGTGGTCACGAGTCATCTAAGCTGTACGCAGCTTACAAGAACGCGGCAGAAACCAAAGACCGTCCAACTGTTATCCTGGCTAAGACTGTTAAAGGTTACGGCATGGGTGAAGCAGCGGAAGGCAAGAACATTGCGCACCAGGTTAAGAAGATGGACATGTCTTCTGTTATGCACCTGCGTGACCGCCTAGGCCTACAAGACCTAGTATCTGACGAAGAAGTGAAGAACCTGCCTTACCTGAAACTGGAAGAAGGTTCGAAAGAGCACGAGTACCTACACGCTCGTCGTAACGCACTTCACGGCTACACGCCACAGCGTCTGCCTAACTTCACTGAAGAACTAGTGATCCCTGAAGTTGAAGAGTTCAAGCCACTGCTAGAAGAGCAGAAGCGTGACATCTCTACAACTATGGCATTCGTTCGTGCGCTAAACGTTCTACTTAAGAACAAGAACATCGGTAAGAACATCGTTCCTATCATTGCTGACGAAGCACGTACTTTCGGTATGGAAGGCCTGTTCCGTCAAATCGGTATCTACAACCCGCACGGCCAGCAGTACACTCCGCAGGACCGTGACATCGTTTCTTACTACAAAGAAGCGACTTCGGGCCAGGTACTACAGGAAGGTATCAACGAGCTAGGTGCAATGTCTTCATGGGTTGCTGCGGCAACGTCATACAGCACCAACGATCTTCCAATGATCCCGTTCTACATCTACTACTCAATGTTCGGCTTCCAGCGTGTGGGCGACATGGCGTGGATGGCAGGTGACCAGCAGGCGCGTGGTTTCCTACTGGGTGCGACAGCAGGTCGTACTACCCTGAACGGCGAAGGTCTACAGCACGAAGACGGTCACAGCCACATCATGGCTAACACTGTTCCTAACTGTATCTCTTACGACCCAACGTTCGCTTACGAAGTTGCTGTGATCATGCAAGACGGTATCCGTCGCATGTACGGCGAGCAAGAGAACGTGTTCTACTACCTAACGGTAATGAACGAAAACTACGCGATGCCAGCAATGCCAGAAGGCGCTGAAGAAGGCATCCGTAAGGGTATCTACAAGCTAGAATCTTACGCGGGTGATAAGTCTAAAGTTCAGCTAATGAGCTCGGGCACCATCATGAACGAAGTTCGTAAAGCAGCACAGATCCTAAGCGACGACTACGGTATCGCTTCTGACATCTACTCTGTGACGTCTTTCAACGAACTAACCCGTGAAGGTCAAGACGTAGAGCGCTTCAACATGCTTCACCCAGAAGCTGAAGCGAAAGTACCGTACATCGCACAGGTTATGGGCACTGAGCCTGCAATCGCTGCAACTGACTACATGAAGAACTACGCAGAACAAGTTCGCGCGTTCATGCCTTCTGAGTCTTTCAAAGTACTTGGTACTGACGGTTTCGGCCGCTCTGACAGCCGTGCGAACCTACGCCGCCACTTCGAAGTTAACGCTGGCTACGTAGTTGTTGCTGCACTGACTGAACTGGCTAAGCGTGGTGATGTTGAGAAATCTGTAATTGCTGAAGCAATCGCGAAGTTCGACATCGACGCTGACAAGATCAACCCGCTATACGCGTAAGAGGCAAATTAAACATGGCAATCGAAATTAATGTACCTGACATCGGTGCGGATGAGGTTGAAGTAACTGAGATTCTTGTTAGCGTTGGCGACAAGGTTGAAGAAGAGCAGTCTCTGATCACTGTAGAAGGCGACAAGGCTTCTATGGAAGTACCAGCTTCTCAGGCGGGTATCGTTAAAGAAATCAAAGTGGCTGAAGGCGACAAGGTTTCTACCGGTTCTCTAATCATGATTTTCGAAGCCGAGGGTGCTGCAGCTGCAGCACCTGCTCCTGCGGCTGAAGCAGCGCCTGCTGCTCCAGCTCCAGCAGCAGCGGCTGAACTGAAAGAAGTTCACGTACCGGACATCGGTGGTGACGAAGTTGAAGTGACCGAAATCATGGTAGCCGTTGGCGACAGCATCGAAGAAGAGCAGTCTCTTCTTACTGTTGAAGGCGACAAGGCATCAATGGAAGTACCAGCACCATTCGCCGGTACCCTAAAAGAGATCAAAGTAGCGGCAGGCGATAAAGTATCGACTGGCTCTCTAATCATGATCTTCGAAACTGCAGGCTCTGCACCTGCAGCAGCTCCAGCAGCAGTAGAAGCGCCAGCGGCAGCTCCTGCAGCGGCAGCTGACAAAGAAGTTAACGTACCGGACATCGGTGGCGACGAAGTAGAAGTGACTGAAATCATGGTAGCTGTTGGCGACATGATTGAAGAAGAGCAGTCTCTTATCACTGTAGAAGGTGACAAGGCTTCTATGGAAGTACCTGCACCGTTCGCTGGTAAGGTTAAAGAAATCAAGATTGCAGCTGGCGACAAAGTGTCAACTGGCTCGCTAATCATGGTATTCGAGGTAGCAGGCGCAGCACCTGCAGCGGCTCCTGCGGCAGCAGCTCCAGCGCCAGCAGCGGCACCTGCTCCAGCAGCAGCTCCTGCGGCGGCAGCACCAGCTTCGACTGGCGACTTCCAGGAAAACAACGAGTACGCTCACGCGTCTCCAGTTGTTCGCCGTCTAGCTCGCGAGTTCGGTGTTAACCTGTCTAAGGTTAAAGGTACTGGCCGTAAGAACCGTATCCTGAAAGAAGACGTTCAGAACTTCGTTAAAGAAGCACTTAAGCGTCTTGAGTCTGGTGCTGCGGCATCTGGCAAGGGCGACGGCTCTGCACTTGGCCTACTACCATGGCCGAAAGTTGACTTCAGCAAGTTCGGTGAGACTGAAACTAAGCCTCTATCTCGCATCAAGAAGATCTCTGGCGCCAACCTGCACCGTAACTGGGTAATGATCCCTCACGTTACACAGTGGGACAACGCAGACATCACTGAGCTAGAAGCATTCCGTAAAGAGCAGAATGCTATCGAAGCGAAGAAAGATACTGGCATGAAGATCACTCCGCTTGTATTCATCATGAAAGCGGTAGCGAAAGCGCTTGAAGCCTTCCCAGCGTTCAACTCTTCGCTGTCTGAAGACAACGAAAGCTTGATCCTGAAGAAGTACGTAAACGTGGGTATCGCTGTTGATACACCAAACGGCCTAGTTGTTCCTGTCTTCAAAGACGTGAACAAGAAAGGCATTTACGAGCTATCTGAAGAGCTAATGGCAGTGTCTAAGAAGGCACGTGCTGGCAAGCTAACTGCTGCTGACATGCAGGGTGGCTGTTTCACTATCTCAAGCCTAGGCGGTATCGGCGGTACTGCGTTCACACCAATCGTGAATGCACCAGAAGTTGGTATCCTGGGTGTATCTAAGTCTGAAATGAAGCCTGTGTGGAACGGCAAAGAGTTCGAACCACGCCTACAGCTTCCTCTGTCTCTATCATACGACCACCGTGTGATCGATGGCGCGGAAGGTGCTCGCTTCATCACATACCTGAACGCGTGTCTGTCTGACATTCGCCGTCTGGTACTTTAAGGTTTCCTAACCCAACCTCCATGCCTGCAAAAGCGGGCATGGAAGTGTTGTGTAGCTCACAGGCTATAGCAATTTACTTTTCAGTTTGTTAACACCTCTGTAAAATCGTTAGCCAGCTGAAACAAAAAAAAGTAGAACACGAATACTTAGCCTGTTAGGGATAAAAGACTTACAACGAGGTCATGATGAGTAAAGAAATTAAAGCCCAGGTAGTGGTGTTGGGTTCAGGCCCTGCAGGATACTCTGCGGCATTCCGTTGCGCCGACCTAGGCCTAGACACGGTTCTAATCGAAAAATACAGCACGCTAGGTGGTGTATGTCTAAACGTGGGCTGTATCCCATCTAAAGCCCTGCTTCACGTTGCTAAAGTAATCGAAGAAGCTAAAGCGATGGCCGATCACGGTATCGTATTTGGTGAACCACAGACTGATATCTCCAAGATCCGTCTATGGAAAGAAAAAGTAATCAACCAGCTAACTGGCGGTCTTGGCGGCATGGCTAAGATGCGTAAAGTTAACGTAGTTAACGGTTACGGTAAGTTTACTGGTCCTAACACTATCGTTGTGGAAGGCGAAGAAGGTCAAACGACTATCAACTTCGACAACGCTATCGTTGCGGCAGGTTCTCGTCCTATCGAGCTACCGTTCATCCCGCACGAAGACCCACGTATCTGGGACTCAACTGACGCGCTTGAGCTGAAAGAAGTTCCTGAGAAGCTACTTGTCATGGGTGGCGGTATCATCGGCCTTGAGATGGGTACGGTATACCACGCGCTGGGTTCAGAGATCGACGTGGTTGAGATGTTCGACCAGGTTATCCCTGCAGCTGACAAAGACATCGTTAAAGTCTTCACCAAGCGCATCAAGAAGAAATTCAACCTGATGCTAGAAACCAAAGTCACCGCTGTTGAAGCGCGTGAAGACGGTATCTACGTATCAATGGAAGGTAAGAAAGCACCTGCTGAGCCAGTACGTTACGACGCTGTTCTTGTGGCAATCGGCCGTGTACCAAACGGTAAGCTGATCGATGCAGAGAAAGCGGGTATCGAAGTTGACGAGCGCGGCTTCATCAACGTTGACAAGCAGATGCGTACTAACGTTGCCCACATCCACGCTATCGGTGACATCGTTGGCCAGCCAATGCTTGCTCACAAAGGTGTGCATGAAGGCCACGTAGCCGCTGAAGTTATCTCTGGCAAGAAGCACTACTTCGACCCTAAAGTTATTCCTTCAATCGCTTACACCGAGCCAGAAGTGGCATGGGTTGGTAAGACCGAGAAAGAAGCAAAAGCTGAAGGCATCAACTACGAAGTGGCGACATTCCCATGGGCAGCTTCTGGCCGTGCAATCGCTTCTGACTGTGCAGACGGTATGACGAAGATGATCTTCGACAAAGACACTCACCGTGTTATCGGTGGTGCTATCGTAGGTACTAACGGTGGTGAGCTGCTGGGTGAAATCGGTCTAGCGATCGAGATGGGCTGTGATGCAGAGGATATCGCTCTGACTATCCACGCTCACCCAACGCTACACGAATCTGTTGGCCTGGCTGCAGAGGTATTCGAAGGTTCAATCACTGACCTTCCTAACCCGAAAGCGGTTAAGCGTAAGAAGTAATTCTTGCTGCTTTGAAAGATATGAAAAAAGCGCCCTAGGGCGCTTTTTTGACGTTAGGGCCTAGGAAAAGCAGGCCCTTGGTCCTAGGAAAATCAAAAGAAAGAGCTTGATAGTTATTGAGTGTGTAGCGAATGTTGCCAGCAGGACCCAGGACCCTCTCTACGGATACGCATATCCCTCGCCATCCACTGCAAACACATCGGTAACAGGGCTGATACTGGTATCGGCGAACATTACTACCATCAGCAGCGACTGTTGCTGTTTGCCGATGGTCAGGGTCTGGCTGAGCGTGCCGTTGTCGGTGACCTTCATTAGCAACTGGGAGTCCGGGTTAGGGATAGGAGCGTTGTCGCTCCCGCTCCAGTCCTGGTAGAAGGCGATGTAGGCGCGCTGGTCGGTCACAGAGCTGACATCGACGTTAACTTCAAGTTGCTGGCTGGTAGTGAAGTCGTAGCCCGGTGCAACCTTGATGCTTGCCATGGTGACCGGCTCATCGCTGCCCACACCACTATCGGCAGGAGAGCTGCCAGAAGAGGCACTGTCTCCACCTCCGCCGCCGCCGCATGCAGTGAGACCCAAAGCTAATAACGAGCTGCAAAGTATCTGCTTGTAGTGTTTCATCATCAAATCCTCTTGTTATATTCCTGAATTCAAAGCTTGAACATTGCAGCCAGAGTTATTCCAGGCCATATAGGTGCTGGCTGACCCGTTTCTCTGAAATAAACCAGTCAGGGTGATCACCGGTTGTGCAGTAATCGAAAAAGCGCGGGTAGGCCAGTAGCATGTCGACCTGCTCTTCAGGGTGGGCCCAGTTCTCGGTGAGGATGAAGCCCCATGGTAGGCCGTTCTCGGTTCGGTACAGACTGCCAGTGCCTAAGTTACTACGGTCGTCGAAGTCGCCCATCAGTTCCAGACTAGGGTTACCAAGTTGGGTTGGCTCGAAGTCATCGAGGTGGATTTCCAGCCCGCGTCCGATCGAAGTACCTGCACCGTGGTTAAAGCCCTCGACTGCGAAAATAAATGGGTCAAAAGGTGCGTTGGGCAACGAGCCTGTGCTAATGCCGTCGTCCAGCGGAACGGTGACAGAGAAGTTGAAGCGTTCAACTTCCTGGCAGTTTTCCAGGGTACGGTGGAAGCGGCAGCTTGATTGGGTGTCGGCAGTCAGGTTCTCCGAGATGATCAATACCACGTTGCCTTGCCCTGCCTCTAGCGGTGAGCGGTTAACCGGCTGCCCGTTGACGAGGAAGACGATATTACCTTCGTCTGCGGCACTGCGGGCGAGTGAGGGAAGGTGGATGCCGAAGCCGTTCTGGTAATCCGCCCCCAGAGCTTGCAGGGTACCCGAAATCTTTATTTGCTTGGCATTATCGGCTTGATCGGATTTCACTTCGACTTGGTAACGCATCACCACATCATTGAGATCGTAGTCGCCTTCACGCGGCCAGCTGTCCTCGAAAGCAGCTGTAAACGGGCCATAGTTTGCGGTACTGAACAGGGCATCTTCGAGTGTGACTTGGTAATCTTCTACCTCACCATCCGGGGCACCACCGAAGGCCGGGAGCTCCTCGGCGCTGCTGAAGCGGAAGCGGGCCCAGGTTTCGCCAGCAGAGACTGAGCTGGGTACATTGATGACCAGAGCGTTCATGCCAGCGCTCAGTGCTTGGCCGCTAAAAATCTGCTCATTGCTGTCGGCAAAGTCGCCATCTTTGTTCCAGTCGATCCAGGCATTGAGGAAGCCGGCGCCGCTGGCGGTAATGTTGGCAATGGCTGATTCGCCGCCTTGTAAGTTAGTCAGGATCACGCCGTCTTCGTCGTCTACCCCTGTGGCATCGTCACTGCTGCCGGGTATTGACTCGCTGTCCGGGGCAACACCACCAAGGAACAAGGTATTGTTGCTGAGGTCGTGTCTGGCACCGTTGTTATCGACCGAGGTTTGGTAGCTGTCGGGCGCGTCACCCAAGTCGATAGATTCGATAGCCACCGGTGCCGAAGCACAGCGCACACCGTCATTGAGTCCTGACTTGGGACCAGCCGCAAATTGGGAGGCTGTAGGATTGATATTGCTAGGGTCCGAAATATCAACGGTAAAGATGATACCGTCCTGATTACGGCTGAAGTAAAAATTACCGCTAGCTTCGAAGTAGGCTGCCCCAAAGGTACCGGTTACGCCGGTATTACCCAGGATCACCTTGCTGCCATTGGCAGGGTTGATACGGTAGAGGTGGCCTTGTTTGTTGTCGACCGCGTAGATGTTGCCATCTTCGGGGTGGAAGGCGAAATCCGTCAGCTTCATGTTGCCATCACTACCTTCAATTTTGCTGGCCTTGAGGTAGTTTGGGCTACTCTCGTCGAGCGGGATGGTATACAAACCGGAGCGGTAAAGGTAGTAGGTATTATTGGCGACATCCCCGACAAAGAAAGTGGAGTTAGGCAGGCCGGTAACCGGCAGGGTCGTTGCCTTGAAGTCGTTACCTACCTGAACCACTTTTTTCTGGGTTGTGTTGAAGGCATAGATGAAGTTGTCGGTTTCATTGTAACCGGCAGCATTGAGGTTCCCTGTTTGACCAATATCCGTTTGCAGGGTCTGGTAGGCACCTGTGAGCAGGTTAACGCCGTATACATTGGTCTGCTCATCTTGCATCAGGAAGGCGGTATACGGGCAGGTATCAAAAGCTGCGCTGTGGCCGTGTTGGCTCCACAGCAAAAAAGGCACTACTGAAAGTAAAATTTTTTTATCCATTACAAAAATCCCCCTATGGCTGACAGGTTCAAATCAACTTTGATGCCATGTTTTTAAGTTATTGTTTTTGTTTGGTTGTTTTTCTTTTTATGGCTATTGGGGGATTTGCTTTTGCAATTTCTTGGAAGGCAACAGGGAGTGGTTTTGTATCTTGCGATGCATTCTGTAGATGTTTGGGGAACTGACGGTGGAAGGTAAAGATAAAAAAGGAGAGCATTTTGCCCTCCTTAGGATAAAAAAGTACTGATTTTAATCGTACTTACCCGTTTTGCTGTTAAAGCTTGAAGGTGCCAACCATATCATCCAGGCGCTTGGATAGGTCACGCAGTTCTTGGCTTGATTGCGCCAGTTGAGAAGCCGTATCTGCAGTGCGCTGGGTCGTCTCGTTGATATCTTCAATGTTGCAGTTGATATCGCTAACCACGGTTGACTGCTCTTCGGTTGCCGTTGCCACCTGGGTGTTCATGTCTGAAATCAGGGTGATACGATCAGATATCGACAATAGGGCACCTGATGCTTCATCTGCTGCTGATACACCGTCGGAGGTCAACTGGCGGCTCTGCACCATGGCATTGACCGCATTGCTCGCTTCTTCTTGCAGGCGATTGATCATAGCTTGGATTTCATCGGTCGAATCTGCCGTACGGCTAGCGAGGCTACGGACCTCATCGGCCACAACGGCAAAGCCTCGGCCTTGCTCACCGGCGCGGGCAGCTTCTATGGCGGCGTTGAGCGCCAGCAGGTTAGTTTGCTCGGAAATCCCACGGATCACATCAAGGATGCTGCCGATCGCTTGGGTGTTGCTGGCAAGTGATTCAATCACCTCGCTGACCTGAGTGACATCATTGGACAGTTGGTTGATGGTGTCACGGGCCTGGCTGACTACCTGCTGGCCGCTCTGGGTTTCGTTCTCGGCATTGTGCGCGGCATCGGCTGCCTGCGCGGCATTGCTGGCGATTTCGTTGACAGTCGCTCCCATCTCATTGATGGCAGTAACAACCTGTAGGGTACGGTCACGTTGGCTGTGGCTGGTATCTAGGGT
The DNA here is from genome assembly GCF_014349205.1 of Photobacterium sp. BZF1. Classification (NCBI taxonomy): domain Bacteria; kingdom Pseudomonadati; phylum Pseudomonadota; class Gammaproteobacteria; order Vibrionales; family Vibrionaceae; genus Photobacterium; species Photobacterium sp. BZF1. Next base: position 34,977 of record NZ_JACSOF010000036.1, on the reverse strand, counting down.
AATTTCCGCCTGATGGGCGACAGATTCCGCAGCTTCACGCAGGCTGTTCCCGGTTTCGGCCACTTCTTTCACGGAATAATGGATTTTGCCGATAAAGCTATTGAAGCCTGATGACAGCTGGGCAATTTCATCGTTGCCTGCTACTTCAATACGATGGCGCAGATCCCCTTCACCTTCACCAAGATCCTTGAACATTGCCGCTAGGCGTGCAATTGGCTGGGTGATGTTGGTACCTAACCAGATAGCCAGCAAGACGAAGACTGCCGCGATACCGGCCGTCCACAGCATGATTTGCTGACGAGCTTGGTTGAGCTCGGCAAAGGCTTCCTCAAGGGGCAGTTGGGCCACAACATACCAATCCATGGATGGGATGTAGCTGGTGGCCACCAATACATCTTTGCCATTGATAGTGTGCTGGACAATATTGAAATCGTCTTTAGCCATCAAACTTGCTGCTGCCTGGGCGCCATAGAGGTTTGATAGCTTCATTTTACCCATTACGCCTTTGTCTCGGTGGATTTGGACTAGGCCTTGGCTATCGGTAAGGAATACAAAGCCGCTTTGCTCCAATTGGAATTGGTTGATAAAGCGCACCATCTCACCCAGCGACTTAGAGAGTCCGGCCATGCCTTTACCGTGTAATTGCTGGTAGTTAACGAATAGCTTCACATCGCCGTTATTCTCGCGGAATACACTTAATGAACGGGCTTGGCCTGATTGGGTGAAGTTATAGAACCAGGCATCTTGCTGTGGGGTCAAACGACGCAGAAAACCGTTCTGGTTCCAGTAATCACCACTGGTACGATCAGCAACTGAGGCATCGAACAATTGGTATTGGTTTTTGATATCATTCAGCCGCTGGATGATTTTGTTTTCATCGGCTTGCGTTCTACCATCATGATAAAGGTCGGTAATAAAACGGCTGGAGGCCAGCTGCTCGGCAGCCGCCAGCATCAGTGACACTTCTTTATCAATGGTATTGCGGATTTGTAGCAGGGTAGCGGGAAGCTCCGACTGCATTAACCGGTTTTCGACCACTTGCCTAGATTGTTTTTGGCTAATAATGCCAACTAGCAAGGTAGAAGCGAGAACCGCAAGGACCATAGCTAGGATCAGCTTTTGTTTGATTGTGAATTGGTTGAACTTCATAGTCTTTATAGTTTTGTCTGAAGATGTGAACGTAAGTGCGTTCACGGAATAAGTAGCCCATGACTCAAGAACAGCCATTTGCGGCAACTCACAGCGTGTTATGTTATCTGCACTCCTGTTGCAGAACTTTAGTGCTAAGTATCACATTTTTGTGCTTGTTCAGCGTAACTTTTTCTTCTTTCGCGTTTGCCGAAGAGCGCCCGAAGGTGGGGGTGGTGCTGGGCGGCGGCGGGGCCAAAGGTGCCGCCCATATCGGTGTGCTTAAAGCGCTGGAGGATCTCCAGATCCCGGTGGATTATATCGCCGGTACCAGTATGGGGGCCTATGTCGGTGGGCTTTACGCCACCGGGATGAGTGCCGATGAGATTGAAGCCCTGCTGACCAGTGTCGACTGGGAACAGGGCTACCAGGACAGGGTGAAACGCGGCGACCGCCGGGTGCGGGAAAAGCAGCAGGAAGACCGATACCAGGTAAGCAGCGAGTTGGGCTTTGGCTTTTGGGAGGTGAGGGCACCGAGGGGGATCGTACAGGGCCAGACGATGGGCGAGATCCTACGCTCGACATCAGGCAACCTGCCGGTGTTCGAGAATTTTGACCAACTGGTGATCCCATACCGCGCGGTGGCAACAGATATCGAAAACTTAGAGCCGGTGGTGCTTGATAAGGGCGATTTGGCTGAGGTGATGCAGGCCAGTATGTCTATCCCTGGCCTACTTCCACCCAAAGAGCTCAATGGCAAGTTGCTGGTGGATGGTGGCATCACCGACAACCTGCCGATAGAGGTCGTGCGCAACATGGGGGCCGATATCATTATTGCGGTTGATATCAGCAACGAATTCAAAAAGCGCGATGAGCTCAGCAGTTATTTTGCGGTGATGGACCAGCTGACAGACTTTATGGTGCGTGATAATGCCGATCGTCAGATTGCGTTGCTGTCGGATGAAGATTTCCTGATCCGGCCGAATATCAGGGGTATTAAAACCGCCGATTTTGCCCGGATGCCTTTGGCCTTCGAAAGCGGTTATGTCGAGGTGATGGCAATGGCCGATGAGCTTGCCCACCTTGGCCGCAGCACCTGGTTCCAGAACTATATTGACCAGAAACAGCTTCGCCGCCGCCAGCTTGTCCCGCTCGACGAACTGGTCGTGGACGAGATACGGCTGAAGAACAATAGTAGCTATTCCGACGATGTGTTGCTGCGACGCCTGCAACTTGAGGCGGGCAAGGTGATCAGCTCTGAAGAGCTTGATGAGAGTGTGCGTAGCCTCTATGCCTTGGATCGCTTTGAGCGGGTCGATTACCGGATAGAGCAAATCGATGATGAGAATGTCATTTTGCTCGATGTAAGGGAAAAAAGCTGGGGACCGAACTTTATTGATTTCCGTTTTGCCCTTGAGGATGATTTTGAAAACAGTACCGATTATTCCTTCGGTATAGCGTTCAATGTTACCGGGCTGAGCCGGGCCGGGGCAGAGTGGCGTACGGAGCTGGAGTATGGCTCGGACAAGCGTATTGCCACCGGGCTTTACCTGCCGTTTGTCAAAGACAACGATTGGTTTTCCCTAATAAGCGCCGAGTACAAGAATACCGATTACAATATCCCGCTCAATGAAGACGAGCCTGTTTTGGAAGACATTGATTCCTTCTTTCCTGCCACCTATACCGATACTGTTTTTGATGCATCGTTTGGCTGGCAGCCAACACTTTGGCAGGAATTCCGGATCGGCATGCGCTACCTAAGTGGTGAAACTGAAGTGCTGGGGTTCCCCGAGTTTGGGGTGCAAAAACGTAGGAGCCAAATTGGCTATATCCGCTACAGCTTAGATACCCTGGATGATTTCATGTTGCCCAAGCAGGGTAACTTGTTGGAGCTTGAGCTGGCTGGGTCGGAAGACGTTGCTCGCAGATTTGGGGTTGAGCTCGATGATTTTTCTGTCCATATCGATGCAAACTGGAAGGGTGCTGTGACTTATGGTGACCATACCTTCATGGGCAAGCTGGAATATGGCCGGATTCGCTCGGACCTTGACCTGAGGCTTGATCCTAAAGAGCTGGGGGGCTTTCTCAACCTGTCCGGGATCCCGAAAAATAGCCTATCGGGTAACAACAAACTCTTTGGTGCAGCAATTTACCGCTACAACCTGATGGAGCAAGATTTTGGCCTATTCAAGTCTTCGGTCTTCTTCGGTGGCTCGTTAGAGTACGGCGGGATATACAACGATCCCGACCTGGATTTCAAGGATGTACCGCTTTACACCGCGGGTAGTTTGTACTCAGGTATCACCACTCCGATGGGACCACTGATCTTAGCCTATGGGCGCACCGAGCAGTCAAACCATGCATTTTATGTCTTCTTTGGCGGGGCACTGTAATTTAACAGGCTGATATCAAGGTAAAAAGCCAACGGTGGGCTCAACAGTTGCTTACATTTATTCAAAATTTGTGAATGTTGTAAAAAACGACCGGATTTTAATATTACGTTAAATCTGGTATGCTCGATGAACGGTTTTGGTCTCCGTTGGCTGAAATAGTAACATTTCTTATGTGACAGAAGGAATAACAAGCCCTTCCAGCATGCTAACGGCAGATCAATCACTTCCAAGGATGTTTGGCCATCGCGGCCAAACCTAAAATGAGGAATATGTCGTGCTTGAAGCCTACCGTAAACACGTCGAAGAACGTGCTGCAGAAGGAATTGTTCCAAAGCCGCTCGATGCTGAGCAGGTTGCCGCCCTGGTTGAATTACTAAAGACTCCACCAGCCGGTGAAGAAGCCTTTCTGCTAGATCTCCTGGAAAATCGTATTCCCCCTGGTGTAGATGAAGCCGCCTATGTGAAGGCAGGCTTCCTTGCTGCACTAACAACAGGCGAAGCGCAGTCCCCGATCGTCAGCAAGGAAAAAGCTGCCGAGCTACTGGGTACCATGCAAGGTGGTTATAACATTGAGCCGCTAGTTTCATTGTTGGACGATGATGCCCTTGCACCAATTGCGGTTAAAGCGCTGTCTCATACTCTACTGATGTTCGATGCCTTCTATGACGTCGAAGAAAAAGCCAAAGCGGGCAATGCCTTTGCCAAGCAGGTGATCCAATCTTGGGCTGATGCAGAATGGTTCCTGTCTAAACCTGAACTGGCGGAAAAAATCACCCTTACCGTATTCAAGGTCACTGGCGAAACTAACACCGATGACCTGTCTCCGGCACCAGATGCCTGGTCGCGCCCTGATATCCCGCTACACGCCCTTGCGATGCTTAAAAACGAGCGTGAAGGCATCGAACCTGAGCAGCCTGGCTCAATCGGTCCTATCAAGCAAATTGAAGCACTGAAAGAAAAAGGCCACCAACTGGTTTATGTTGGTGATGTAGTCGGTACGGGCTCTTCCCGTAAGTCGGCGACCAACTCGGTATTGTGGTTCATGGGCGATGATATCCCTAACGTCCCTAACAAGCGTGCTGGTGGTTACGTACTTGGCGGTAAGATCGCGCCAATCTTCTTCAATACCATGGAAGATGCCGGTGCATTGCCAATCGAGGTCGATGTGACTGCGCTGAACATGGGTGATGTGATTGATGTCTACCCATACAAAGGTGAAGTCCGCCGCCACGGCAGCGACGATGTAGTTTCTACCTTCGAGCTGAAAACCGATGTATTGATTGACGAAGTGCGTGCCGGTGGCCGTATTCCTCTGATTATCGGCCGTGGTCTGACTGACCGTGCCCGCCAGGCTCTGGGTCTTGCTTCTTCTGATGTGTTCCGCCGCCCGGTTGCGGTTGAAGATTCTGGCAAAGGCTACACCTTAGCCCAAAAGATGGTCGGTAAAGCATGTGGTGTTGAAGGTGTTCGCCCTGGCACATACTGTGAGCCGAAAATGACAACGGTTGGTTCGCAAGATACCACAGGTCCTATGACCCGTGACGAGCTGAAAGATTTGGCTTGTCTAGGCTTCTCGGCTGAACTGACTATGCAGTCGTTCTGTCACACCTCGGCTTATCCTAAGCCGGTGGATGTGAACACCCACCATACCCTACCTGATTTCATCATGAACCGTGGCGGCGTGTCGCTACGTCCGGGTGATGGTGTTATCCACTCATGGCTGAACCGTATGCTATTGCCAGATACCGTAGGTACCGGCGGTGACTCACATACCCGTTTCCCATTGGGTATTTCGTTCCCGGCAGGTTCTGGCCTGGTCGCGTTTGCGGCAGCAACCGGCGTTATGCCGCTTGATATGCCTGAGTCTATCCTGGTTCGCTTCAAGGGCGAGATGAAAGAAGGCATTACCCTGCGTGACCTTGTTCATGCCATCCCTTATTACGGCATTAAGCAGGGTCTATTGACCGTTGAGAAAGCCGGTAAGATCAATGAGTTCTCTGGGCGCGTACTGGAAATCGAAGGTGTTGAGCACCTAACGGTTGAGCAGGCGTTTGAGTTGTCCGATGCATCTGCCGAGCGTAGTGCGGCAGGTTGTACTGTTAAGCTATCGCAAGAGTCGATTGCCGAGTACCTGAACTCGAACATCGTGATGCTTAAGTGGATGATCTCCGAAGGTTATGGCGACCGCCGTACTATCGAGCGCCGTATCACGGCGATGGAAGAGTGGTTGGCAAATCCTGAGCTGATGGAAGCCGATGGCGATGCCGAGTACGCGCATGTTATCGAAATCGATTTGGCTGAAATCGACGAGCCAATCTTGTGTGCGCCAAACGACCCGGATGATGCCCGCCTGTTGTCAGAAGTGCAGGGTACCTCAATCGATGAAGTGTTCATCGGTTCTTGTATGACCAACATCGGCCACTTCCGTGCGGCAGGTAAACTGCTAGAGAAATTTGGCGGTACGCTTGATACCCGTCTGTGGGTTGCACCACCGACCAAGATGGACAAAGACCAACTGACTGAAGAAGGTTACTACGGTATCTTCGGCCGTGCTGGTGTGCGTATCGAAACGCCGGGATGTTCACTGTGTATGGGTAACCAGGCCCGTGTTGCCGATAAGGCAACAGTGATGTCGACATCGACCCGTAACTTCCCGAACCGTTTGGGTACCGGTGCCAATGTGTACCTGTCTTCAGCAGAGTTAGCGGCAGTAGGCGCAATCCTTGGTCGTATCCCGACTAAGGAAGAGTACCTGGAGTACGCTAAGCAGATCGATGCGACGGCAGCGGATACCTACCGTTACCTCAACTTCCACCGCATGGACCAGTATACCAAGAAAGCGGATGATGTGATTATCCAGCAGCCAGCCTAAGGGTCAGTTGCTACTAATAAAAACGCCTCCATTTGGAGGCGTTTTTGTTTGTTGTGAGCGTAAAATTGTCTGTTGTGCTCCAAGCCGCTGAATGAAATTTTCAAAAACGCAGAAGTGACATCCATGTCGCTCCGACCCGCCGTCCATGGCGGGTAGGTTTTGAAATTTTATCCAGCAGCATGGGTAGTGATAAATAAGCTTTGTGTTTGCCTGTATTTATGCACTTTTTTCTTTCGCCAAAGCCTTGGCTTTGCGGCGCTTGCTGAGCCAGAAATGCTCAAGGCCGATACGGCCGCCACCCTGTACCATCAGGGTCAGATAGACCAGCGAGTAGATAAAGGCCAGTTCTGCGCCCGCCCAACCTTTCAGCATTCCCACTGCGTAAGTTGCCGTACCCATAGTAAACAGCAACACCAACGCGCTGATACGGGTAAAGGCACCCAGCATCAGGGCGATAGAACCCAGTACTTCAGCCAGCATTGCCAGCACCAAGCTCGGGGTAGAGCCGATACCGAACGGGTCGATAAAGGTGGGGGCCAGTTCGCTGAAGTTCATGATTTTGCCGATACCGTGGGTCAGCATCGCGCCACCGATGGCCAAACGGAGCAACAGCAGAAGCAGATCTTCGATGCGGTGAGATCCGTTGCGGCCGGATAGGAGAGCAAGTAGTTTGTCCATGACAGGATCCTTTAAAGAATAAAGAGGAGCTTGCTCTATTAGACTACGGCTGACATGACTTTAATCTGAATGGCGTAGATCAATGTGTGGTTCTGTGAGGAAGCTAACACGATTTGGGGTGAGAGGCGTATGGCGATAGGCGTATGGCGAGGGGCAATAGGCTAAAGGCTAAAGGCTAAAGGCTAAAGGCTAAAGGCTAGAGGTGATATTGATATGACCCCCGTAAAGTAGACATGGGGGGGAATTTCTCAGTTCGTACATCAAGTAAGTGAAGCGGGCACATAAAGAAAAGCCGATACAGATGTACCGGCTTTTGATATTCGTTTTCTAATCGGAATGGCTTAGCGCTTGCCGACAGTTAGCATGGCGGCCACGTTGCGGGCGGTCATCTCGACGTTGAACGCGGCTTCTTCCATTGCTGTTTTAAGCTCCATGGCGCGTGGCGTTACGCTAAATACCGCATCGATGCCGTGGTCGTAAACCGCGTCACAGTCTGCAGCCAGACAACCGGCAATACCGACTACCGGGAGATGGAAGCGTTTGGCTGTGCGGGCAACACCGATTGGAGTTTTGCCGTGTACGGTCTGGCTGTCGATGCGGCCTTCACCGGTGATCACCAAGTCAGCATCAGCACAAACGTCCAGCAGGTTAACCGCATCCATTACGATGTCGATACCCGGACGAAGGCTGGCATCTAGTAGGCCAAGCAGGGCAGCGCCAAGTCCACCGGCAGCTCCGGCACCAGCCATATCTTTCACGTCACGGCCTAGTTGGGCCTTGATGATGTCGGCGTAGTGGGCCAGGTTAGCGTCAAGCTGCTCGACCATTTCTGGTGTCGCGCCTTTTTGTGGGCCGAAGATATGCGACGCGCCTTTCGGGCCACATAGTGGGTTGTCGACGTCACAGGCTACTTCCAGTTTCACGGTTGCGAGGCGTGGGTCTAGATTGGTTTTATCGATGGTTGCGATACGGGCTAGCTCGGCACCGCCGAAACCAATCTCTTCACCGTTTTCGTCAAGCAGGCGGATACCCAGGGCCTGGGCCATACCGATACCACCGTCGTTGGTGGCACTGCCGCCGATACCGACGATGATATGTTCGACACCTTTGTCTAGAGCGGCTTTGATAAGTTCACCGGTACCGAAAGTCGTGGTTTTCAGCGGGTTGCGTAGCTCAGGCTCAACAAGGTGTAGGCCAGAGGCTGCTGCCATTTCGATAATTGCGGTGCGGCCATCGCCCATTACGCCGTAAAAACCTTCGACTTGTTCACCCAGAGGGCCGGTAACCGGTTGCTCGATAATAGAACCATTAGTGGCATCAACCAGTGACTGCACTGTGCCTTCACCGCCATCAGCCATAGGTAGTTTATGGTACTCCGCTTCCGGCAGGACTTGGCGGAAACCCGCCTCGATAGCCGTTGCCACTTCCATGGCTGTCAAACTCTCTTTGTACGAATCTGGGGCAATAACAATTTTCATGACTATAAATCCTTAAACGAAGAAACCGAATACACCGAAAATGAGGGTTGAGATGACGGCAATCATCAGGCCGACTGCTGATTCGTAAGGGATCAGCTTGAGGCGCTCTTTGATATCCATATGTACAGCGCCACCCGTGGCATGGAAGAAGCTGCCGTGAGGCATGTGGTCCAGTACAGTTGCACCAGCGTGGATCATCGCCGCACCGGCTAGCGCAGGTACGCCAAGCTCAAGGATGGTGTGGCTAAATACGCTAGAAGCAACGGCAGTACCGGCAGTGGTTGAAGCGGTAGCCAGTGCCATCATCGAACCTGAGATAGGGGCTAGCAGGTAAGATGGCAGGCCAGAAGCCGTTAGCAGGTCAATCAGGCCGTCTTTCAGGCCAGAGTTGGCAATGATGCCAGCCAGTGTACCGGTACCTAGCAGCATGACCGCAACAGGTGCCATACGGGTTAGACCAGACACGGCAAAGTGGTTGGTATCGCGGAAGCGGCCCATGACAACAGCACCCACCAAGCCACCTAGCGGTAGGGCGATTAGCGGGTCAACATTGATACCGGCAATAGGGCGTAGTGCCAACAGCGCAATAGCAATAAGCGGGGCAACAATCGCAGCGCCGAATTTTGGTAGGCGGCTGTGGTCGATTTTGACGACTTCATGCTCGGCAACTTTGCTACCACGGTTAACCAGCTTTTTCGCAATGAAGTAGGCGAAAGCCATACCGCAGAGGCCAGGGATCACACCGGCAGCCATGACAGACGTCAGCGGGACATTGAAGGCATCGGCTGCAGCGATGGCATTTGGGTTCGGCGACATGATGTTACCGGCCTTGCCGCCACCGACCATGGCAAGCAGGATAGCCATTTTCGATAGGTCTGCACGGCGGGCAATGGCCAGTGCGATAGGAGCAACGGTGATCACCGCAACGTCAACGAAGACGCCGACAGCAGTCAGGATCATGGTTGCGACAGCCAGTGCCAGCAGGGCACGGGTTTCACCGACTTTTTTGACGATGGTTTCAGCGATAGAGGTCGCGGCACCAGATTCAATCAACACACCGGCAAGTACACCTGCTGCCAGGATACGCAATACTGCAGTGACAATGCCCTGCGCACCGCCAATCATTAGGTTTACGGTATCGGTCAGCGATACGCCACCGACGATACCGCCGACAAGGGCACCGATGATCATGCCGTAAGCTGGCGGGACTTTTTTCAGGATCAGGCTAATGGCCACTACCAGCGCGGCTAACGCGCCCAGTGTTGATACTTCTACCATGTTCTATTCCACGTCAAAATTAAAAAAGAAAAAATCAAAATTCCTAACTGCGGTGGAATGTACTCGGGCAAGCAACGTTTGGCTTTAGGCGAGGTGACGAAAAATCACCACCTCAAAAACATATTTTTGTGCAATTGCACAATTTGTGGCTTTTTTGAACTAGCAGGAGAGGGCGAGGTATAACCGGGTTTTATCGGATAAGTTATTGATGTTTAAATTTGTTTCTTGTTCGATGCGATCAAGCCTATAACGCAGGGTATTGCGGTGAATGTGGAGCGTTTCACACGTTTGAGCTAAATCACAATTCTGAGCAAAAAATACCTTCAAGGTCTTTAGCAAGGTGCCCTTGGGGTCATTGGCCTTGAGGGCTTCCAGTGGTTGCATCAGTTGTTCATAGCGCCACGGGTCATCTTTGAGGCTGCTTAACAGAACAGGCAGCAGGTGATCTTGGTAGAACAAGACACTCTCTTCACTGCTCCCAGCCTTGAGGGTCGCCTGGGCAGTCTGGAAAGAGCGTGACAGTCCTTGAAGCCCGGGGAAATAGTCGCCGAGGGCAATTTGGATTGAGAAATGGCTTTCTTTGGCAACCCGCCGCATGAGTTTGTTGATCCGCTTCTGCTCGATAGATCGCGACCAGCCTGAATCTTCCAGTGTGATCGGTTTGAGTACCACGATCTCATTGAGCGAGACGGAATGGATCCCGACTAGGTTATCGCGCTCAGGGTATTCGAGCAGGTGGACCATTTTCTGTAGGTGTTCAAGGGATAGCGATTCACCGGCGGCTGGGATCACTTTGACCAGGGCGGCGATACGCGGCTGGGCCAGGTCAAGATCCAGCTTTTGGGCGATGGAGTTTAATTGGGCATCATTGAGTTCGGTATCTTTGATCAACTGCAGTACCAACTCTTCGCGGTGGCGCTTGTTCCACTGCACCTGCGACATCAGTGCTTCTTGCTCGACGATCAACTCGGCGGTCATCTTGACCAGCTCACCATAGTTGCGCACTTGATCCGGAGTGCCGGAGATCCCCACCACACCTATAATTTGGTCGCGGAAGACAATTGGCAGGTTGATCCCGGGCTTTACCCCTTTAAGTTGCAGCGCGGTGCCGGGGTCGATTTCAACCACCCGGTTATCGGTAATCGCCAAGATAGCCCCTTCATGACGCTGGTTGAGGCGGCTGGGATCACCGGAGCCAATGATCCGGCCATATTCGTCCATCACGTTGACCGAGTGCTTGATGATTTTCATCGCCCGCTCGACGATTTGGCGGGCAATGGTCGCATTGAGTTGCATTTCTGTGTCAGATCCTGAAAATGTGCGCTCTTGCGCGAAGGATGGCAGAACGCCGTCCGCTCAAACAAGTGTACCATCATTGCACTTTAGATCACTGACATCACACAGAGGATAGCTATGGATTACGACTTTAAGAAAAATACCCTAGACGGTAGCTATCATGCGGTTTTCTCAATGGGGCATGAAGCCCTGGGCCGTTGGTTGGTGGAAGAGATCGGCAAGGACTTCGATAAGATAGATACCGTGATGTCCCAGCTTGGTGCATTGAAAAACAGTACCCAGGAGTGGCGGATTATCGGTGACGAGCTGACCTTGAGCCTGCAGGACAATGAAGCCGTGGTACAGGCTAACTATCTGTTTTCCGAGGATGACACCGAGCTGGAAGACAATCTGGACTTCTATGATGAAGAAGCGGTGGCAGTGTGCGGGTTTGAGGACTTTGCACAGGTTTTGACGGCATGGCGTGCGTTCGTTACCCGTTTTTGATCTCTAATGCCGACGAACGGCTAAAAATGCTTCATTTTAGTGAAAGGGCTGCACCATTTGGGTGCGGCCTTTTTTGTATCAAAATCACATTATTTATTAAGTCATTGAAAATAAAGTATTAAAAAAGTTGGCACGTTGCTTGTTTGTTATTGAACTGTGATTGAGAAGGAATTCTGTTTTCGAGGAGCATGCAATGAAATTGATCAACGCAATAATCAAACCATTCAAGTTGGACGATGTACGTGAAGCGCTAGCAGATGTTGGTGTTGAGGGGATGACAGTCTCAGAGGTCAAGGGCTTCGGTCGCCAGAAAGGCCATACCGAACTGTACCGTGGGGCAGAGTATCAGGTGGATTTCCTACCGAAAGTGAAGTTGGAAATTGCGACTCAGGCAGAAAACCTAGAAGCCATTATCGAAGCCATTTCAAAGGCAGCACAGACCGGCAAGATCGGTGACGGCAAGATTTTTGTTTACGACCTAGACCATGCAGTACGTATTCGTACCGGTGAAACGGATTTAGAAGCGTTATAAGAATTAAGCGTAGGGGACGAAGATTATGGAACTAGCAACGACTGTAAGTGAGCTGCGTTACGCACTCGATACTTTTTACTTTTTGATTTCTGGTGCACTGGTTATGTGGATGGCAGCGGGCTTTGCCATGCTGGAAGCAGGCTTGGTGCGCTCAAAGAACACCACTGAAATTCTAACCAAGAACTTCTGCTTGTATGCCATCGCTTGTACCATGTACCTGATTGTTGGCTACAACATTATGTATGTCGACAATGGCGAAGGCGGCTGGCTACCATCAATTGGTGCCTTGATTGGTTCTCAGGCAGAAGGTGCAGACCACTCATTAGAATCTGACTTCTTCTTCCAGGTAGTATTTGTTGCGACGGCTATGTCTGTTGTATCGGGTGCAGTTGCCGAGCGTATGAAGCTATGGTCATTCCTCATTTTCTCTGTCATTTTGACTGGCTTCATCTACCCACTGGAAGGTTACTGGACTTGGGGCGGCGGCTTCCTGTCTGAAGCAGGCTTCAGTGACTTCGCTGGCTCAGGTATTGTTCACATGGCAGGTGCTGCTGCAGCGCTAGCGGGTGTGATGCTACTGGGTGCTCGTAAGGGCAAATACGGCAAGAATGGTGCGGTTCACCCAATCCCGGGTTCTAACATGCCATTGGCAACGCTGGGTACCTTCATCCTGTGGCTGGGCTGGTTCGGCTTCAACGGTGGCTCACAGCTGATGGTTTCTGACTTCGAAAACGCAACAGCGGTTGGTCAAATCTTCCTGAACACCAACGCGGCTGCGGCAGCGGGTGCCATTGCTGCACTGGCAGTGTGTAAGACGACTTGGGGCAAGGCTGACTTGACCATGATCCTCAACGGCGCGCTTGCTGGTCTGGTTGCCATTACGGCGGATCCACTGTCTCCATCGCCAATCGCTTCTGTGATTATCGGTGTGATTGCTGGTGCACTTGTAGTCTTCAGCATCATCGGCTTTGACAAGATTAAGATTGATGATCCTGTAGGTGCTATCTCGGTGCACGGTGTGTGTGGTTTCTTCGGCCTGATGGTTGTGCCATTCAGCAACGGCGATGCGACCTTCGGTGCTCAGCTTCTGGGTGCGGCAGTCATCTTCGGTTGGGTATTCGCGGCAAGCTTGGCGGTATGGGCTGTGTTGAAGTACACAGTAGGTATCCGAGTAACAGAAGAAGAAGAGCTGGCGGGTATGGACCTACACGATTGTGGTATCGATGCCTACCCAGAATTTGTTAGCGTGAAATAAGTAACATATATTTAGTTCACAACTTTGAAAAAACGCTGCTAACTGGCAGCGTTTTTTTGTTTGTTAATGTTACAAGCCATTGCTTTAAAGATAAGCTACATTATAATCATGCGTCATTGAGAAGTATTATCATTACATTTTGCGTTTACTTTAAGGGAAGGATCATAATGAAAAAGCTGTTGGCATCGGCAATTCTATTGGGCTTGGCGGCTCCGCAAGCGGCAATCGCAGCGGAAGAAGTCAATGTTTACTCTTACCGCCAGCCATTCTTGGTTGAGCCAATGTTCAAAGAGTTCACCGCTGAAACGGGTATTAAAGTAAACGTTAAGTTTGCTAAAGAAGGTCTGGCTGAAAAACTTCAGCAGGAAGGCCAGTACAGCCCAGCAGATGTGGTCCTGACAACAGATATCAGCCGCTTGGTTGAGCTTTCTGACAAAGAGCTAGTACAAGCCGTTGACAGCAAAGTGATTGATGCCAATGTACCAGCACAGTTCCGCGATAATGAAGACGAGTGGTTCGCACTAACGCTACGTACCCGTAACGTTTACTCTTCACGTGACCGTGTAGGCCGCCTACCAGCAGATTTCGATTACGCTGATCTGGCTAAGCCTGAGTGGAAAGGTAAAATCTGTACGCGCTCTGGCAAACACCCATACAACATTTCTCTAGTTTCTTCGATGATTGCTCACTACGGCGAAGCTGAAACTAAAGAGTGGCTAGAAGGCTACAAAGCAAACCTAGCTCGTAAGCCGCAGGGTAATGACCGTGCGCAGGTTAAAGCCGTTAAAGAAGGTCTTTGTGACCTAGCAATCGGTAACAGCTACTACCTAGGCAAAATGGTTAACGATGATAAGCAGAAGTCTTGGGCTGAAGCGGTATACATCAACTTCCCGGGTCAGGAAAACAACGGCACCCACGTAAACGTAAGTGGTATGGCAATGGCGAAATACGCGCCAAACCAAGAAAATGCCCTGAAGTTGATGGAATTCCTGACTGGCGACAAAGCCCAGCAGATGTATGCAGAAGTTAACTACGAGTACCCAGTCAAAGAAGGCGTTAAGCGTTCTGAGCTAGTGGCTTCTTGGGGTGACTTCAAAGCAGACGAAGTTTCTCTGGATAAAGTCGCCGAGTACCACAGCACAGCTATCAAACTTCTAGACGAAGTGAAGTTTGATCTGTAATTGGTTACAAAAAATGGGGCTTAATGCCCCATTTATTGCTCAAGGCTAAGTACTTTTTCCAATAAGTTGTGGTAGTTTCTCCCCTCCTGTAGCAAGGTTTTTCCCCCTAAGTCGGGAATGAGCGGCAGGAGAAGTGCACCGGTGCCACTTCTTGATTGCAAAAGGTACTAAGTAGTTAGCAATGAAAGAAAAATATCTCTTCTGGCGGACCAGTGGTTGGGGCTTTTCCCTGCTGCTGGTTTTGCCTATTCTGGCCATTTTTTACACCGCCCTCGGTGAGGCCGATGACGTCTTCTCCCACCTAATGGGAACCGTGATGTCGACCTATGCCGCCAATACGTTTTGGCTGGTGGCGGGTACCCTGATTTTGGCTCTGCTGTTTGGCTTGCCTGCCGCTTGGATCATGGCAATGTGCCGTATTCCCGGTGAGCGGGTACTGCAGTGGGCGCTGGTACTTCCTTTGGCCATGCCGGGCTATATTATCGGTTATATCTATACCGATTGGTTCGATTATGCCGGCCCGGTTCAAATTCTGCTGCGTGATATTTTTGGCTGGCAGACTATCCATGACTACTGGTTCCCGAATATCCGCTCGCTGGGCGGTGCCTGCCTTGTCCTTGCATTGGTGCTTTATCCATATATTTACCTGCTGGCCCGTGCGGCGTTTATGGAGCAAAGTACGAGCCTGTTGCAATCAGCCCGTCTACTTAAGTGCAGTCCGCTAGATAGCTTCCGCCGTATTTCCCTGCCGCTGGCCCGTCCGTCGATTGCGGTGGGGATGTCCCTAGTGGCGATGGAAACCCTTGGGGACTTCGGTACTGTTAGCTATTTTGCGGTGAACACGCTGACTACGGCGGTCTACGATACCTGGCTCGGTTATTCCAACCTCAATGCCGCTGCCAAGATTTCGGCCATTATGCTGTTGGTGATTTTCGTGCTGATCAGCGCCGAGCGTTTCAGCCGCCGCAAGCAGAAAATGTTCCAGCAGGAATTCGAACATGGCGATGATATCCGTTACACCCTGTCGGGATGGAAGAAGTGGGTAGCTATGGGGTGGTGCTGGGGCCTGATTGGCTTTGCCTTCCTATTGCCTCTGATGCAGCTTTGTTACTATGCCTGGCATTACTTCGGTGATAGCTGGACCAGCCAGTTCCAGCAATACAGTATCAATAGCCTGAAAGTCTCGCTGATTGCCGCTGTGTTGGCTGTCGCCCTCGCATTAATCGTGAACTTCTACCGTCGTCTGGATGGCCGTAGCATTACTGTGGTACCGACGCGGATCTCGTCATTGGGCTACGCTGTACCGGGTACGGTGTTGGCTATTGGTGTGATGATCCCGCTAACCAGTGCTGATCATCTGCTTAACGATTTCACTATTGCTAATGGGCTAGGTCGGCCTGGGCTGATTTTCTCCGGCACCATGTTTGCCATTATTTTTGCCTTTGTGGTGCGCTTTGCTGCGGTGGCTGTGGGGAGTATCGAAAGTAGCCTAGCCAAGATCCCGCCGTCACTCGATATGGCATCCAAAACCATGGGCTATGCGTCGATGGCGATGCTGCGTCGCGTCCATCTACCTTTGATCCGCCGTGGTTGTTTGATTGCCGGCCTGCTGGTGTTTATTGAGTCGATGAAAGAGCTCAATGCCGCCTTGCTACTTCGCCCATTCAACTTCGAGACATTGGCAACCTATGTCTATAATTTCGCTTCTGACGAGCAGCTTGAGCTGGCTGCCTTACCGGCGATCCTACTGGTCATTGTTGGCCTGATCCCTCTGGTGATGGTTAACCGTTCTTTGGAGCAGAAACACTGATGACTCACGCATTATCTGTAAGCAACCTGACTTGTAAATATAACGGTCAGGCCGTATTGGAAAACTTGTCCCTGCCAGTCAAAGACAATGAAATTGTCTGCCTGCTTGGTGCCAGTGGTTGTGGTAAAACAACCTTGCTAAAGGCCATTGCGGGCCTGCTGCCGCTGGAAAGTGGTGTTATCCATATCAATGGCCGAACGATTGCTGATGAGCACACTTGGTTGCCGCCTGAAAAGCGTAACATCGGGATGATCTTCCAGGACTATGCCTTGTTCCCTCACCTGACCGTTGCTGAAAACATTGCTTTTGGCCTGCGTGATTGGAGCAAGGAAAAAGTGACGGCCAAGATCCAGCAAATGCTCGAATTGGTACGTTTGACTGGCCTTGATGACCGTTATCCGCACCAGTTATCTGGCGGCCAGCAGCAGCGTGTGGCTATTGCCAGGGCATTGGCCTGCGAGCCAGATTTGATTTTGCTTGATGAGCCGTTTTCCAATATCGATACCCAAGTTCGCCATGGCCTGATCAAAGAGATCCGCCGTATCTTCAAGGCGCAGGGTGTGACCGCGATTTTCGTTACCCACAGCCGCGAGGAAGCCTTTGCCTTTGCTGACCGGATGGCGGTAATGAACAACGGGGTGATCGAGCAATTTGGCACAGCGACTGAGCTTTATTACCGTCCGAGCAGCCGCTTTGTTGCCGAGTTCCTTGGTACTGGCTCATACTTGCCGGTGACATTGGCTGATAGCCAAACCTTATCGACTCCATTTGGAGCGATTAACGTCAATAGCGCGCCGGCTAGCAACGGCGATGCTGAATGGCTGCTTCGTCCGCAGAACCTCAACGTTCAACCGGCAGAAGATGGAGCAGGGGTGATCACCGAGCAACTGTTTATGGGTGACATTTGCCGCTATACGGTCGAATTCCAAGGCCATAGCCTGATTGTTAACTCGCACCTCATCCTGCAGATTGGTGAGCGTGTAGCCGTCACCCTGGAGCCACACGACCCGGTCGTGTTTGCCGCGGCTAGCTAACCTTTGAGCGAAATGCACTGAAGAAAAACAACAAGGCCGGTCATCATGACCGGCCTTGTTGCATTGGTGCCTGTAAGGGCCGTTATTTTCTGAAAAGCGCTTTGATGTGATTGTCTGCCAATGCCTGCATCTCTTCCCGCTCCGGGGAGATATTGGCTTGCAGGTAAACAATGTAGCACACCCCCTGGAACTGCCAGGCGAGGTCATAAGCAGAAAGGTTGCCCGGAAGGTTGGCCTGTTCGAACTTTTCGGCAATTTTTGAGAAGTTATCTTGGTTGCTGCTGACAAAATGGGGCCAGATGTCTTCCCGCACTGATGTGCTCCATTCAAACCATACCTTCAACCAGTCTTTTTGCTCGACCACTTCATCGATCAGGTGGTAACAAATAGCCGTAAGCTGTTGCTCGAAAGGCTGATCACCGGCTAAGTTCTCGTTCACCATAGCCTTGAAGTGCTGCTCAACCTGGGTCAAGACTTCTTCGACCAAGGCTTCACGGGTCGGGAAGTAGTTAAAAACGGTGGCCACAGAAACATTGGCCATATCGGCGATATCTGCATGTCCGGCACGGCCGATGCCGCGTCGGGCAAAAACATCCAAAGCGAAGTTGAGTAGCTGTTCTTTACGTTTTTCTGGGGATAGACGGGTCCTTGTTCTTTTCGCGATCGTATCCATGTCTCTGATTCCTAGCTCAATTGTCATTATTTTGGTTATGATTTGTACACGCGTTCACTTTACAGTAGCAACTAGTTATATTCAATCATGTTTTATTCATTCTGTATCATACAATTGACAGGGTCGATAAAATAACTATTACTTTGTAGTGGTGATAGAATAAGGCTCCGTTTTACCGCAAGCCGACAGGCGGCAGGTCAGCCGTACTGATGGAGATAAAGATGAAACATACCATTGAAGTAATGATTTCTGAGCAGGACGTTCAGGCACGTGTAACAGAGCTGGGAAAGCAAATCACTGAACATTATAAAGATTCCAAAGATCTGGTCATGGTGGGTCTGCTACGTGGCTCGTTCGTATTTATGGCTGATCTGGCTCGTGCAATTGAACTGACTCATGAAGTCGACTTCATGACCGCATCAAGCTACGGCAACACGATGGAAAGCAGCCGTGATGTGCGCATCCTTAAAGACTTGGATGATGACATCAAGGGTAAGGACGTTTTGTTGGTTGAAGATATTATTGATACTGGCAATACCCTGAACAAGGTGCGTGAAATCCTGTCGCTGCGTGAACCAAACTCAATTGAAATCTGTACCCTGCTGGATAAGCCTTCGCGCCGCGAAGTTCACGTAGACGTGAAGTGGGTGGGTTTTGAAATTCCTGATGAATTCGTCGTTGGTGTAGGTATCGATTACGCCCAGAAGTACCGCCACCTGCCATATATCGGTAAAGTCGTTCCGCTGGAAGACTAATACTGATTTCAAAGCATTAAAAAAGCGACTGGTCGACAGTCGCTTTTTTGTATTGGATATCTGGGCGATTAGCCTTTGTGAGGCAGGATCTCGGCCATTGCTGCGTTGTATGAGGCTTCAAGCGACTCACGGCTAGTGGCAGTTACACCAAGGTTACGTAATTGGCCATTACCGATACCGTAAATCCAACCATGGATCTTCACTTGCTGGCCACGCTCCCATGCTTGCTGCATGATGGTGGAGTTACCTAGGTTGTAGACCTGGTAAGCGACATTGAGCTCGCAGAGCTTGTCATCCCACTCTTCACGAGGCAAATGGGCAAGGTCATCTCGGTGCTTCATGAACAGGTCGCGGATATGCAGTAGCCAGTTGTTGATAAGGCCAAGTTGTGGGTTTTCGATAGCGGCAGTCACACCACCACAGCCATAATGGCCGCAGACAATAATGTGGCGAACTTTCAGAACGTCGACGGCGTACTGGACCACAGACAGGCAATTAAGATCGGTGTGGATGACCTGGTTGGCCACGTTTCGGTGAACAAAGAGCTCGCCGGAATCCAATCCGGTTAGGCGTTCGGCGGGAACTCGGCTGTCGGCACAACCGATCCATAGGTACTCAGGGTGCTGGGCTTTCGCAAGATGGCTGAAGAATTCCGGATTTTCATCCTTGATATTCTCTGACCAAGCAACGTTATTTGCGAATAGCTGTTTAATATCTGCCATGATGATGCCTTTCTCTGATATTTTATACCCGCAGTTCAGGGAAGCTCCCTGGTGCTGGGGAAAAACAAATTTACATAGGTATCAGTCCTGCTGTCAGTCCTGAGACCTATGTAAACCGGATGTAACTATACACAAGCTGTCTCGATATCAAATCGGAGTAGTTGTCCGAAGAAAGTTTCTAACATTAAGATCGCATTTTATGAACGCTTTGGAAATACAAAATTTAAACAAAACCTATAAAGGTGGCGTTAATGCACTGAAAAATATGAGCCTATGTGTTAAGGAAGGCGACTTTTTCGCGCTTCTAGGCCCAAACGGTGCTGGTAAATCAACCACAATTGGCATCATTAGCTCGCTGGTTAACAAAACCTCGGGTGAGGTGAAGGTGTTCGGTTATGACCTGGATACCCAGATCGTTGAAGCCAAAAAACAGCTGGGCTTGGTGCCGCAGGAATTTAACTTTAACCAGTTCGAGACCGTTGAGCAGATCGTGATCAACCAGGCTGGGTACTACGGGGTTGAGAAGGAGCTGGCTAAAGAAAGGGCGAAAAAATACCTATCCCAGCTCGACTTGTGGGGCAAGCGCAAAGAGCGCGCCCGCAACCTGTCGGGCGGAATGAAACGCCGCCTGATGATTGCCCGTGCCCTGATGCACGAGCCACGCCTTCTGATCCTCGATGAGCCAACTGCCGGGGTGGATATCGAGCTACGCCGCTCGATGTGGGACTTCCTGCGAGAAATCAACCGCCAGGGAGTAACGATTATCCTGACCACCCACTACCTAGAAGAAGCCGAGATGCTGTGCCGCAACATCGGTATTATCAATCACGGCGAGCTTATCGAGAACACGTCGATGAAAGCGCTGCTTGGTAAGCTAGAGGTTGAAACCTTCATCCTTGATGTCAAACTGAACGGCAACAAACCCGTACTGGAAGATATCAATTGGAAGCTGCCGGATAACCACACCCTTGAAGTGGATATCAACAAAGGGGATAGCCTCAACCATGTGTTTAGTCTACTGACAGAGCAGGGGATCGACGTTATTTCTATGCGCAACAAGGCTAACCGTCTAGAAGAATTGTTCGTGACGCTGGTGGCCAACAGCAAGAGTAAGCAAGGAGTCCAATCATGAATCGGCAGTACTGGATTGCCTTCAAAAGCTTGATCACCAAAGAAGTCAACCGCTTTGCCCGGATCTGGGTACAAACCATGGTGCCGCCGGCAATTACTATGACCCTGTACTTCGTGATCTTCGGCAGCCTGATCGGTAGCCGTATCGGTGAGATGGGCGGTTTCAGCTACATGGAATACATTGTACCCGGCCTGATTATGATGTCGGTGATCACCAACTCCTACTCCAATGTGGCGTCGTCGTTCTTCAGTGCCAAGTTCCAGCACAATATCGAGGAACTGCTGGTGGCGCCGGTGCCGAACTACATCATCATTGCCGGCTTTGTCGGTGGTGGGGTCTTGCGCGGCCTCGGTGTGGGTGTGATTGTCTCCGTGGTTTCCCTATTGTTTGTCGACCTGCAAATCGCTCATTTTGGCGTTATTGTCGCAACCGTATTGATGACCTCTGTGGTGTTCTCGCTAGGCGGTTTGATCAATGCTGTTTTTGCCAAGACGTTTGATGATATCAGTATTATCCCGACCTTCGTGCTGACACCGCTGACATACTTGGGTGGGGTGTTCTACTCACTGAGCTTGCTGCCGGAGTTCTGGCAGGGGGTGTCAAAGCTGAACCCAATCGTCTACATGGTCAATGCCTTCCGTTACGGCTTCCTTGGCGTATCTGATGTCGGTATCGGTACGTCGTTTGCCGTATTGGGCGTGTTTACCGTTATCCTTTACAGCATCTGCTATTACCTGATCTCGCGCGGTATTGGCCTGCGTTCATAAGTTAGGTATCCCGAAAACAAAAATCCCGGCCAAGGCCGGGATTTTTTTATTACTGGAATGCTGTTTATTCTTCTGTTGCTGCAGCTGTTGCCGTGCTTAGCTCAACCACCTGGTTGTCGATAAGGCGGGCTTTGCCGAGGAAGGCAGACATCAGGATCACGACCTGTTGGGTCTCTTCGCTCACAGGCTGCAGACTGACTGCATCACGGATATAAATTTCATCTGGCTGCAGGCCGGCAGCACGCAACTGGTCGTTGGCATCGACCACGATCTCGGCGTAGTCGCTACGGCCGCCGCGCATCTGACTGCTGATCCAGCGCATAGTGCGGGCCAGTACTGGGGCACGCTGGCGCTCATCAACGGTTAGGTAGCCGTTGCGTGAGCTCATGGCCAGGCCGTCCATTTCACGGACAGTGGCAACGCCGACAACTTCGATATCCATCGCTAGGTCGATCACCATCTGGCGGATCAGGGCTAGCTGCTGGTAGTCTTTTTCGCCAAAGCAGGCAATATCCGGCTGAACAATGTTGAACAGCTTGGTCACAATCGTCGAAACACCACGGAAATGACTTGGACGCAGGGCACCTTCAAGCATGGTCGATAGGCCTGGGACTTCAACGAAAGTCTGGCGGTCCAAGCCTTCCGGGTACATGATGTCCGGAGTCGGGGTGAAGACCAGTTCAACGCCTTCGTTGTTCAGCTTGGCCAAGTCTTCTTCCAAGGTACGCGGGTAGTTGTCGAGATCGTCTGCCTTGTCGAACTGCATCGGATTGACAAAAATGCTAACCACAACCACATCTGCCATTTCACGGGCCTTGCGGACCAGCGTCAGGTGGCCTTCATGCAGGTTTCCCATTGTCGGTACGAAAGCAATCCGACGGCCTTCACGGCGCCAGCTTCGGATTTGCTCGCGGATCTGGGCAATCTCGGCGAATGTTTGCATTTTTATTCCTTATTCAAAGGTATGTTCTGGGCCAGGGAAAGTGCCGGCCTCGACATCTTCTAGGTATTTGGTGACGGCTGCGCGCATCTCGCCGGTTTCTGCCAGGTAGTTCTTGGAGAAACGAGGGATATAGTTAGCTGAAATCCCGAACATATCGTGCATGACCAAGATCTGGCCATCAGTCACATTGCCAGCACCGATACCGATCACCGGTACTTCAACGGCCTTGGTGATACGCTCTGCCAGGCTGGCCGGTACGCACTCCAGCAAGATAATTTGTGCACCCGCGTTTTTCAGCAGGATAGCATCTTTTACCATCTGCTCAGCGTGGTCGGAGTCACGTCCTTGCACTTTGTAGCCACCAAAAATATTGACAGATTGAGGGGTTAGCCCCAAATGCGCACAGACAGGCACAGCACGTTCGGTCAATTTGGTCACAGTTTCAGCCAACCAGCCGCCGCCTTCGAGCTTCACCATGTTGGCACCGGCACGCATTAGTGTCGCGGCATTCTCACAAGCCTGCTCAGGGGTGGCATAGCTCATAAATGGCATATCGGCCATCAGCAGTGAGTTTGGACTACCGGCACGAACCGCACGGGTATGGTAGGCAATATCCTCTACCGTTACCGGAAGGGTGTCAGGCTTGCCTTGCAGTACCATGCCCAGCGAGTCGCCGACTAGCATCACTGGTACGCCTTGCTGTTCGAACAGCTGGGAAAAGCTGGCATCGTACGCGGTAACCGAGGCAAATTTACGACCTTCCTGCTTCCATGTCATCAGGTCGTTGATAGTGATCTTTTTCATGTGTTCTCCCTTTAATCCTGAGAAATGGTTACTGAGACCAGATGCTCAGCCCGTTACGGTCTACCTGCTCCAGCAGTGTTTTGAGCGGAGTGTGGTCGGGTAGTACCAGCTCAGGGGCAATTTCCGCGAGTGGGTAAAGCACAAACTCACGGACTTTCATTCCGTAATGCGGCACTGTCAGGCGCTCGCAGTGGTGTTCAAGGTCGCCGTACAGGACGATATCGAGATCCAGGGTGCGTGGTCCCCAACGTTCGGCCTTGCGGACCCGGCCATGTTCCTGTTCGATGGACTGGGTGCAATCTAGCAAAGCCAGTGGGCTTAGCTTGGTCTCGACAGCGATGACGGCATTGATGTAGTCAGGCTGGTCCTGCGGCCCCATCGGGGTGCTGCTGTAGAGCGAGGATACGGCTACTACATTGAGATCGGGGTGCTGCTTGAGCACCTCGATCGCACTTTGGGCCTGGGCGACAGGATCGGCAAGGTTACTGCCGATAGCGATATAGGCTAGGGTCATGACGATTTAGCCTGTGGTTTCTTGCGGCGCTGTTGCGGGCGGCGACGGCGACGGCGAGGGGCGCCAGAGCCACCTTCGTTGATTTGCTGCACCATCTTGCTGCGCTGGTTGCGGTCACCGTGCTGGAACTTGTCCCACCATTGGGCCAACTCGGCAATGTCTTCACTTTCGAAATTACCACGCATCTCCAGGAAGTCGAAGGCGGCGCGGAATTTCGGATGCTCCATCATCTTGAAGGCGCGTTTGCCGCTACGGCGGTTGAAACGGGTCTGCTGCTGCCAGATATCACGGATAGTCGTGGTAAAGCGACGCGGGATAGCAATCGTCTTGACCTGCTCATCGAGAATATCGTTAGCGGCGACCATAAAGGCGTCATAGTAGGCGAGGCCGCTGGCAAAGGCGACTTCCTCGGCACGGGTAACCAGCGGGTACCACAGCATGGCTGCGAACATGAAGGCTGGGTTAACACGCTTGCCGTCGGCAATACGCTTATCGGTTGCCGATAGGATGTGTTCGATCATCTGCTCGGTCTGGCTGCTGTGATCTTCAGTGAAGTGCTCAGACAGTAGCGGGAACAGTTGCTGGAACAAGTTGTATTCGCGCAGTAGTTTGTAGGTCTGCAGACCGTCACCTGACTGTAGCAGCTTGAGGCTTTCCTCGAACAGGCGGGCAGCCGGAATGTCCTGCAGCAGGGTCGACAGCGGCTTGATAGGATCCGCTGTGTTCGGTTCGATATCCATGTCCAGCTTGGCGGCAAAGCGCACGGCACGCAGCATACGCACTGGATCTTCGCGGTAGCGGGTTTCCGGATCGCCGATCAGGCGGACAATACGGTTATCAAGATCTTCCACCCCGTTGACGTAATCGGCAACGGTGAAATCCTTGATGCTGTAGTAGAGCGCATTGATGGTGAAATCACGGCGCTCGGCATCTTCTTCGATGCTGCCATAGACATTGTCACGCAGCAGCATGCCTTCCTGGCTTTGGGCCGAGACATTCTTTTTATCTTTGATGCTCGGCTTGGCATCTGAGTGGTGGCCACGGAAAGTGGCGACTTCAATGACGTCTCTGCCAAACAGAATATGGGCCAAGCGGAAGCGACGGCCAATCAGGCGACAGTTGCGGAACAACTGCTTGATTTGCTCCGGTGTCGCGTTGGTGGCAATGTCGAAGTCTTTTGGCTGTTTGTCCAACAGGAGATCGCGAACACCACCACCGACCAGATATGCGTCATATCCGGCTTTATTTAGGCGGTAAAGGACTTTCAGCGCATTCTCGCTGATATCTTTACGTGAAATACCGTGCTCTTGGCGCTGATAAACTTGCAAGGCGAGTTCCTCATGGTCGAGATCACTTGCGTCTCGATTCAGTACCTTACGGCAAAAGCTGGCGACTCGATTAAAGATAATACACCTCATTTATGTGGTTCGGATTCAACAAACAGCCGCATATCATATATCACAGCAGGCCATTTTAGAATCCTAGCGCTTGTTTCCCCCGCATTTTGGCGGCAAATTGCGGGCATTTCGGGGGCAGCAAGGCGGTTAACGTTTAGCTGGGCGACAATACTGCAGATGCTTGGTTTCAACCGTGTGAAGGGTCGAAAGTTATCGCTGTGGTTGCCGGCAGGTTAGCTATCTGCCAATGGGCAATTCCCCAGCACAAAATCTCTCGGGTTGTCGAGCTTGCCAGATCTGCCGGTGGCTGCAAGCCTAAGAATCGCATCGCTTCGACCAGCGCCGGCCTTGGGTTGGCCTTGTCGATGGCCGGGGCATGGTTCTGCTTCGAGAGCTTGTTGCCGTTTTCGGTCACTGCCAGTGGCAAGTGCAGGTAACCGACTTCAGGTTGACCGAGCAGCCGATAGAGCCCTATCTGGCGGCCGGTTGGCTCAATTAAGTCTGCGCCGCGGACAACCTCAGTGATCCCCTGCTCAATGTCATCCAGTACTACTGCCAGATTATAGGCGAACAAGCCATCGCGGCGGCGGATAATGAAATCTTCTTCGGCCAGCGGTGGCGGGATATTGATATGGCCATGCAGTAGGTCATCGAAGGCTAATACGGGCTCATCGACCTTGAGGCGGATGGCATTTCCAGCAGCCTCGAGCTGCTTGTCACGGCAGTTACCCGGATAGAAGCCCCCGGCTTGCTTGATTTGCTTACGGGTACATTGGCAGTAATAGGCCTGTTGGTCGGCCAGCCAGGCATTAATCTGGGCTTGGTAGGCGTCGTGACGCTGGCTTTGGTACATGATCCCTCCGTCCCATTCGAGGCCATAGGCTTCGAGGGTATGTAGGATATCATCCGCAGCACCGGGCATTTCCCGTGGCGGGTCCAGATCTTCCATCCTAACTAGCCAGGTGCCTTGCTGGGCTTTGGCTTGCAGATAGCTACCCAAGGCGGCAACCAGCGAGCCGAAGTGCAGGGGACCTGATGGGGATGGGGCGAAACGGCCAATATAGTGCTTGTTTGTACTCATAAGAAAATCAATCAAAACGAAAAAGGGAGCTAGCGCTCCCTCTTGACTATCATGGTGCTGTACGAATCGTACTAGCCTGCCATCTGCTTTTCTTTGATTTCAGCCAGCGTCTTACAGTCGATACATAGGTCGGCTGTTGGACGGGCTTCCAGACGGCGGATACCAATCTCGATACCGCAAGATTCACAGAAACCGAAGTCATCATCTTCAATGCGCTGAAGGGTCTTCTCGATTTTCTTGATCAATTTACGTTCGCGGTCGCGGTTGCGAAGCTCTAGGCTGAACTCTTCTTCCTGAGCGGCGCGGTCAACGGGATCTGGGAAGTTGGCTGCTTCGTCCTGCATGTGGTTTACAGTACGATCAACTTCTTCACGTAGCTGGTTGCGCCAAGCACCAAGAATCTTACGGAAGTGCTCTAGCTGAGCTTCACCCATGTATTCTTCGCCAGCCTTTTCCTGGTAAGGTTCAACCCCAGCAATAGCCAGGATGCCTAGCGATTTTTTAACGTTGCTCTCTGGCATATAGCATCTCCTAATATACCTAATAACCGTCACTGGTTAAATTTGGGCGGTATCTATAGCAGAAAGGGAGTGGTGTGGCAATTGCTGCATATATTCAATTTTATACCAATGTGAAGAAACCATCACTTTGCGGTACTTACTGGTTGAATTTTATGCGATGCGCGAGGTAGAGTTCCGTTGGGTTCAATACCGCCTTGTAACACAGGATCTCTACGCCAGCCCGCTCTGCTTGTTGTATTAATGAAAAGTAGTCCGGGTCTATATGGTGTGCCGCAGATACTTTTTCAATCCCTGAATGTAAAATTGCGAAAAAAAGTATGGCACGTTCACCGTTTTGTGCCACTTCAATTAATTCTCGCAGGTGCTTCTGCCCCCGGGTTGTTACTGCGTCCGGGAAAAAACCTTGCCCCTCCTTTCCTTGGTCCAGCAGAGTGACACTCTTTACTTCAATATAGCAATCAGGTTTTGATTCGTCTTGTAATAAAACATCTATCCTGCTGTTTTCACTACCATACTTAACTTCGGTGCGAAGTGATGAATAGCCTGCCAATTCTGTGATGACATTCTTGTTAATGGCCTCGACTACCAAGCGGTTGGCCTGTGCGGTGTTGACGCAGATGGTATGCCCTTCTTTAGTTTGAGAAAGCTCCCAGCTGTTAGGATATTTCCGCTTTGGGTTAGCAGAGGTGGAGTACCACACCGTATTTCCTGGTTCGGCACACCCTGTCATGGCACCGGTATTGGCACAATGAATGGTGGTGGTTGAACCGTCGGGCAAGGTGATGTCGGCGAGAAAACGCTTGTAGCGTTTGATGAGGGTGGCTGATTGCAGTGGTGCGTTGAACTTCATACCTTGTCCTGTTGTTTTTCTTGCTATTGGCTGCCGAGGGGCCATTTACCAAGCTGGAGGTATTGCACACCTTGGCGGCCGTTATGGCTGACTGGCTTGGAAATATACAGGCCAAAACTGTTGAAGTGAAAGTCTATTTTGCCAACCTGTGGCAATTGTTCGGGGCGTTTTGCTACGGATTTGGCAAGGGTGACATGGGGTTTGTAGGGGCGTGATTCCTGCTCCAGACCACAATCTAGGGCCAATACCTTGAGTTGCTGTGCCAGTGTCAGCAAAGCCTGCGGCGGCTTATCTGGCGCAACCCAGATGACCTTGCTGCGTTTCCAGTAGCCCAATGTATCTAAATTTAAAGAGAAAGCCGGTGGCGGCGTTAGTTGTCCGGCAGTTGCCACAACCTTTGCTGCCTGCTCGTCAGTCACCATACCGAGAAAGGCTAGCGTTATATGGAGGTTGTCGGTGATGACTGGGCGGCCGAATATGCCGCATTGTGCCGAAAGCCTGGCGAGGCGCTGGAAGTCATCGCTGCTGCTATCGGGCGATAATGCAAAGAACAGGCGCTGTTTTTTCTCTTTCATATGATTAAGTAAGCTACAATGGCCAAGCCTAAATTGAATATGACACAAGGTGTTCCCATTGTCACAACTGCCTATTGATGACGTGCTCCCTGCACTGCAGACCCAACTCGATGCCCGCGCACAACTGATCCTCAAAGCCCCTCCCGGGGCCGGTAAATCAACCCGCTTGCCTTTGGTTTTGCTACAGCAGGAGGCAGTTGCTGGCAAGATAGTGATGCTCGAGCCGCGCCGCCTGGCAGCCCGGAATATTGCCCGTTACCTTGCCTCACAGCTCGGTGAGCAAGTGGGAGAGACGGTAGGTTTGAGGGTTAGGGGGGAAACCCGTGTAAGTAACAAGACCAAGTTGGAAATTGTCACCGAAGGGGTCATGACCCGGATGTTGCAGCAAGATCCTGAGCTGACCGGGATCGACCTGTTGATCTTCGATGAATTTCACGAACGCAGTATCCATGCTGATACCTCACTGGCACTGGCGCTGGAGGTGCAAGAAGCACTGCGTGATGACCTCAAGTTGCTGGTGATGTCGGCCACGCTGGATGCGGATGCCCTGACAGGGTTACTGCCTGAAGCAGGTTACATTGAGTCTGAAGGACGTAGTTTCCCCGTTGAATTACGGTACAAGAAGCTGGCGGAAAATACCCACCTCATTGACGCGACAGCACGAGAGATTTCAGCTCTGCTGGCTTCGGAGCCTGGTTCGATGTTGGCCTTCTTGCCGGGGGCGGGGGAGATCCGCCGTTTGGCAGAGCAATTGGAAGGGCATCTCGGCAATGATGTGCTGGTGTGCCCTCTCTATGGCCAGTTGACCGCCAACCAGCAACAGCAGGCCATTACGCCTGCGCCGAAAGGCAAGCGCAAGGTGGTGTTGGCGACCAATATTGCCGAAACCAGTTTGACCATCGAGGGGATCAGGATGGTGGTGGACTGTGGTTTGGAGCGCATCGCCCAGTGGGACCCGAAAACAGGGATAAGCCGTTTGGAGTCGGTTCGTATAGCCCGCTCATCTGCCGAGCAGCGGGCTGGCCGTGCTGGTCGCTTGGAGCCGGGGATCTGCTTGCGCCTATACAGCGAGGACATGTTGGCTCGCCAACCTGCAACGCCTCAGCCGGAGATATTGCGGGCTGATCTTACTTCGCTCGCGATGGAATTAGCCCAGTGGGGCTGCCAGTCTGCCGCTGATCTGCATTGGCTGGACTTACCGCCTGCTCCTGCCTTGAAGCAAGCCCATACGCTATTGGAAGGCCTAGGTGCTATGGACGAGGGCGGTAGGTTGACCGAGATGGGCAGCGCGATACAGAAACTGGGTGTTGAGCCCCGCCATGCAGCGATGCTGCTGTTGGCCCAAAAACACGGGGACAAAGCAATGGTGACTGCCGCGTTGCTGGTTGCCCTGCTGGAAGAACCGCCTCGGGGCAATAATAATCCGGACTTACACTTCCAGCTTAATTTAGTTGAAAGTGGCAAACAGGCGAGGAGCAAGGCTTACCTGCAGCGGGCATCTCAGCACCTGGCAAAATTGGGTGCCAGCAAGGCTGTAATTAAAGTTGCTGGTGAATGGGTAGCCCCTTTGTTGGCTGCAGGCTTCCCTGACCGTATTGCCCTATCACGCGGTAAAGACAGCCGTTATCAGCTTGCTAATGGCCAAGGAGCTATGATGATGCCGGATGAACCGCTGGCAGACGAAGAGTTGCTGGTGGTGGCTGATATTATCAAAACTCGCCAAGGGGACAGCAGGATCTTTTCAGCCGTTCCAGCTCAGTTATCTGAATTGCAAGACACACTGCCGCACTTGTTTGTGTGGCGTGAATGGCTCGATTGGGATGATAAGAAAGGCCGCCTGACCGCAGAGAAGCACTTGTGCTGTGGCAAGTTAATACTTGAACGTCAACTGATGGGGGAGCCAGATCCGGCCAAGGCCAGTGAAGCTTTACTCAATGCAGTCCAGCGCAAGGGGCTGGGCATTCTGCCGTGGAACAAGAATAGCGAAGGGTTGCTGAATCGCGCCCGCTGCGCTGCCGAATGGCTGCCAGAGTTGGATTTACCTGCGATGGATGATGAGGCACTGCTAACTGCTGCGGATGAATGGCTGCTGCCATACATGAATGGGATGAAAACCCTCAAGGCTCTTGAACGGGTTGATCTGCTGGCAGCACTGGAAGCCCGTTTGGGATGGGATAAAAAACAGCTGCTCGATCAGGCACTGCCGACCCATTACAGCGTACCGACAGGCTCACGCTATGCCATTCGCTATCAACCCGGACAATATCCGGTGCTGGCCGTGAAATTACAGGAAATGTTTGGTGAGAAGGCCTCTCCGACGATTGCCAACGGCAAGGTGGCGGTGGTGCTTGAGTTGCTGTCGCCGGCTCAGCGGCCATTGCAAATTACCCGCGATTTGGCAGCCTTTTGGCAAGGAGCTTACCGCGAGGTGCAAAAAGAGATGAAAGGGCGTTACCCTAAACACCCGTGGCCGGATGATCCTGCGAACCATGAGCCAACCAAAAAAACCAAGAAATACATGTAGAAATAGATGATCATGATGACAGAGCAAGCAAGGCGTTCGGTGGCTTCAGCACCAAAACAGCAGGCTCCCAAAAAGCCGGCACCCAAGAAGCCCGCAGCGGACAAGGACGGTACCAAGAAACCGGTACGCAAGCGTAAACCGGCAGCGGCAAGCAAGGCCAAGACAACTGCCAAGAAACGTCCGGCCAAATCGACTCGGAGCCGTAAAAAGAGTCCTAAAGGGAAACGGCAGGGGCTGCCGGGCTGGTTCAAGTGGCTGCTTGGTTTTGGCCTGAAGTTATCGGTTGCCATCCTTGCGGTACTGCTGTTGGTCGGCATCTACCTCGATAATATTGTCCGTGACCGTTTTGATGGCCAATTATGGAGTTTGCCCGCGGTTGTGTATGGCCGGGTGCTGGACCTGCAACCGGGACAGGCTATTACGTTGGAGGAAGTCCGGCGCGAGCTGGATGTCTTGCAATACCACAAAGTACGAACGCCACAACGCAACGGTGAGTATTCATCGTCTTCGACCCGTATAGAGCTGATCCGCCGCCCGTTCGACTTTTCCGACGGCTACGAGGCAGCGCGGCATATCATGCTGACCTTTGATGGCAGCGAGCTGAAAAGTATTCAGGAGGCTGGCTCCAAGCGTCAGCTAGGCTATTTGCGGATAGAGCCAAAGATGCTGGGGATGCTGGAAACCGGAGAGAGCGAACAACGCTTGTTCCTCCCGCGGGAGCAGTTCCCTGAAGTGCTGGTTGATGCCTTGCTGGTGACAGAAGACCGGGATTTCTACCACCACGATGGTGTTTCGCCTTTGGCGATTGCCCGCGCTATGGTCGTCAATTTGAAGGCGGGCAGGACAGTGCAGGGAGGGAGTACCCTAACCCAGCAACTTGCCAAGAATATGTTCCTTTCACGTGAGCGTTCGTTATGGCGGAAGGTGAGGGAAGCTTATATTGCCATCATCCTTGATTATCGCTACACCAAAGATCAAATCCTCGAAGCCTACCTCAACGAGATTTACCTTGGGCAAAATGGCGGTAAGGAAGTCCATGGCTTTGGCTTGGGGGCGAGGTTGTACTTTGGCCGTCCGCTACAGGAGTTGAGGATTGACCAGCAGGCATTGTTGGTAGCGATGGCAAAAGGTCCTTCTTACTACAACCCATGGCGCAACCCTGAGCGTGCCAAACAGCGCCGTGACCTTGTTCTCAGGCTGATGATGGACAACGGCACCCTGTCTGGGGAGGATTATGAACTGGCTGCCTCGAGGCCGCTGGATGTCCAGTCCCGGCCAATGATTGCCCGTCGTCAGCCAGCCTACTTCCAGCAGCTTCGCCGTGAATTGCAGCAGCGGGTTGGTAACAACTACACACCAGGTGTTGGTTTGCGGATCTTCAGTACCTTAGATCCCCTTTCGCAGAAAGAAGCCGAAGAAGCGGTGGTTAGTATGGTGCCTAAGCTGAAGCAAAAGGCAGGCGTTGGACTTGAAACCGCTTTGGTAGCAGCAGATCGTCGAACCGGTGAAATTAGGGCGATGATTGGTGGCAGTAACCCGGGCTATGCCGGTTTTAACCGGGCATTGGATGCCAGCCGCCAGATCGGCTCTTTGGTCAAGCCTGCGGTATATCTGGCGGCATTGCGCCATCCTGAGACGTTTTCGCTTGCCACCACGGTTGAAGATAAGCCGATTATGCTCAGTGGCAGCAAGGGGAAAAACTGGCAGCCACGTAACTATGACCGCAAGTTCCGGGGAGAAGTGCCGCTGTATTACGCACTGGCAAAATCTCTCAACGTCCCAACGGTTAACTTAGGGATGCAGGTTGGACTTGATGAAGTGATTGATACCATGGTCGATCTTGGCGTTGATCGCGGTGAAGTGCCTAAGCTACCTTCTATCCTGCTGGGAGCCTTCACGCTGACACCGTTTGAAGTGACCCAGATGTACCAGTCGGTTGCCAGTGGTGGGCTCAAGGCTGACCTGACAGCGTTGAGGGCCGTTGTTGACCAGCAAGGCAACCAACTTTACCAGTGGATGCCAAGGGCCAGCCAGGCTGTCCCTGAGCAAGCGGCTTGGTTGACCACCTACGGCATGAAGAATGTGGTTTCACAAGGGACTGCACGTTTCCTTCAACCACAATTTGGTTGGGCAGCCTTGGCCGGCAAGACAGGTACCACAGATAAAAACCGTGATAGTTGGTATGTCGGTGCCGATGGCCGAGAAGTGGTAACGGTTTGGGTTGGCCGTGATGACAATAAACCGGTTAACCTGACAGGATCGGCAGGTGCGTTGCGTTTGTATGGTGATTACCTCAAACGTCGCCAGCCAGAGCGCTTGGCGCTGCAATGGCCGCAGAAGTTGACGACAGCCAAGTTCAGCCAGATGCCAAATGGTACCTTGGTGAGGGACTGTGCGGGCCAGCATTCGCTGCCAATGTGGGATCAGGATGGCTCGGTTAAAGGTTACTGCGACGGCAGCAAGCCTGAAGGTTGGATCAAAGAGATGTTTAGCTGGTAAGCCGATTGGCTGATAGCTTTAAATCAAAACGCCCCTGTTTCGGACTTCCGTGACAGGGGCGTTTTATTTTTCTAGAGGGAAGTTAGTCATCAGGATCGAAGTAGAAAGAGATCCGGCTGCGGGGATTGAGGTAAGCATGGACTTTATCCGGCAGCTTACTTGGGTGGATAACCTGTTCGATGCGAAGGTGGCTCTCTTCCAAGTCAATGATCGGTGCTTCATTTGACGGAACCGTTGGGTCATAAAGCAAGATATTGGGTGTCAGTAGGCTTTCTGAGTTGACCGAAATCACCAGCCCCAGTTGTTGGTTTGAAAGTTGGACCACACTACCAGGTGGGTAGACACCAAGTAACCGGATAAGCAGCGCCAGATAATCATTGTTGTATTGTTCTTTCTTGTGCTTGAACAAGTAGGAGAGGGCGCTGTATGGGATCCTCGCTTTCGCTGGGTCCTGGGGGTGACAGAGATTGTCGTAGGCATTAACCACCGCAACAAGCTGAGCTTTGGGATCGATCTGTTCTGCAGTGAGCTGTTTAGGGTAGCCGCTACCGTCAAGCAGTTCATGGTGCTGGCTAAGGATAGGCTTGGCCTGCTCGGGGAAACTATCTGATAAGTTGGCTAAATCGACGCTGTACTTCGGGTGGAGCTTTAAATAGTTCTCTTCTGGCTCGGTGAGTGGTGTTGTCTTGCGGATAATGGCGGTCGGTACCTTGAGTTTGCCCATATCATGGAACAGGGCGCCGATAGCGATAGTTTTGATGTCTTTTCCATCCATACCACTGGAGCGGGCCAACATCATTGACATGATGGCGACATTGAGTGAATGGCTGTAGATATCTTCGTTCTCACTGCCCTCGTTCATCAAGTGCAGGGCAACATTGTCAGATTCAAGCAGGGCGTCGACCATCTCTTCGACCAGCATCTCTGCCTCTTTAACGGCCGTGACCGGGCGGTTTTTGATCTTTCCCACTATCGAGCGTAGTTGTGCCATCGAACGGGAGAAGTTTTTTTCACAACGTTGCAGTTTGCGCTTGTAGCTCTTCAGCTTCTCTATACGGCCTTGTTTCTCTTTCCATAGCTTATCTGCTTGCTGGTCGAGGAAACGGCTCTCATGCTCGCTGATAGCCTCCAGAGCATTGTCTGGATCAAGGGGTTGAGACTCACTCTTTTCAGGAATCAGGAAGACATGCTTAATCCCTAGGTTCTTAATCAGCCTAATTTGCTGGTTATCTTTGATTTTGAAATGGTTTAGCAGGAAAGGGTGATCGGTCCATTGCACAGGCAGCTTGATATACAGGCCTTCGGTTAAGCGCTCTACAGAAAGTTTGATACTGGCCATGACGTCCGTGCAACGTATTGAAAATAGAGTGCAATTCTACCTAACCGAGTATATTTTCCCAATATGACCAAGGTTGCGTAATGTTCTAGAGGTAAACGACAGGCGAAAAAAAACCTCATCAAAGATGAGGTTTCAAAAGATGGTGCCGACTACCGGAATCGAACTGGTGACCTACTGATTACAAGTCAGTTGCTCTACCTACTGAGCTAAGTCGGCAATTTATTCTTATTATTCAAGCTAATGAAAGCTTAAATTGAAAGTGGCTCCCCCTGCGGGACTCGAACCTGCGACATACGGATTAACAGTCCGCCGTTCTACCAACTGAACTAAGGGGGAATTATCTTTTTTACATTATGTTGCTTATTTCAAGCACCACAATCGAAATATGGTGCCTCGAGGCGGAATCGAACCACCGACACGAGGATTTTCAATCCTCTGCTCTACCGACTGAGCTATCGAG
>NZ_JACSOF010000035.1:0-47041 GCF_014349205.1 Photobacterium sp. BZF1 | reverse complement strand
TGGTGGACTGAGTCCCATGATGTACGAACTGAGAAATTAACCCCCGTGTCTACTTTACGGGGGTCATATCAACCCAGCACCCAGCACCCAGCACCCAGCACCCTGTTTATTCCCCCGGCATCCTATGCGGCGGCACATGGATCGTCAGCGGGTGGAAGCCTTTCATGACGATATGCCCCTGGTAGGCATCTTGGCCATCGGCAGAGAATTCAAATAGGTAGATTGTATGCCAGCCCCAGCGGCCGTTGCGATCCCGCAGGCGGTGTTCCCCCCTTGCAGTATTGAGCAGTTGTAGCCCCAGATGCTCGCAGCGCTGGTTGATGAAATAGTTGGCTAGTTCAGTCTGTCGTCGTTGCTGCCAGAACAGGTAGCCAACTATGGCCATAAGTAAAATACCCAGCAGGTTTTCCATATCAAAATATCCTTGTTCTCTCCCCGGCAGGATGAGCCGGGGAAAGGTTCTCTCGAATTACTGAGCGTTTCTGGCGTGTTGCTGGAGCTTGGTGATGGCATCGACTAGTGCCGGGTCGGCCTGGCCGTGAAGAACCTGCAGCATGATCCCGCGTAGCATTGGCAGCATAACCAAATCGGCAAACAACTGGTTGAACAGTGCCTGTTCGCCGGCCTCGGCAAGACGAAGCAGGAAAGTAGTGGCGACTTGGGTATCGGCCAAACCATTCCAGCATCGACCGGCAATAGCGACTAACACCTCTGGATGGCAAAGTTCGGGTTGGGCCAGTAATTTTTCCAACTGTTTACGAAGCAGCTGTGCTTCAGCGCCTGACAGGGCACGGATCAAGGCAGCAACTAAAAACAAATCCGGAGTATCGACAGCGACTTCCTGTTCAAGGCGCTCGGCCAAGCGGGCAGCCAATGGCTCCGGCAGTTGGCAATGCTCAAGGCAGCCTAACAGTGCATAGAAAGGTGTCAATGGCAGGTTGTTGATGGCTTTTCGCAGCAATGTTGCGTTGTTTTCCTGCTTAATACGGGCACAGACATCGGCCAGGCCCTGCAGGCCAACCCCTTGCCATTTGTCCCAGCCTAGATCGCCTGTCAGGTAATGCTGGGCATGTTCGTAGTATTGGCTCGCAGGCAGCGCGAGTTGGCTTCGCAACTGGGCATGGAAAATAGCCATCTTGTCATCGCTTGGCTTGAAGGTATAAGGGTTAGCAGCCAGCTTTTCCTGCTCTTCTTCAGTCGGTGTGCTGTTGAGGGTTGCCCCCATGGCTTCGATAACATATTTAATGAAATCACCGACAGCGGCTTGTTTGAGTAGGCCGCGCTCATCTAGCGGTAGGCGCAGAAACCAAATCCACGGTGGATTGCCAGCCTGCCAGAACGAGATAGACAGATGGGCATGCTGCTGCAGCGGCCATGGATAAGGCTGGCGGTTTTCTTCCACTGCCTTGAATTGCTCGACGTCGATCTCATTGACCCGGCGGCCAAGATCGAAAATCTTGTACTGGCAGCCAGCGTTGTCTAGGAGTTGGGTAAGGGTATGAAAATTATCCATTGGCAGTCTCAGTGCTCCTCAATCAAGGACAACGAGTATATACCAAACCCCATTGTGGTGCAGTTGCGATGACACTTTCTCGCTTGGGTGCTGCTATGGTTGCCTTGGGCTAGCGCTTGGGAGGTGGTATCCTTCGCCACCTTAATCCAGACAATCCTTAATTTCGAAGATAATCATTGTAGAGGTCCTGTGATGGATAAAGCCCGTCATTGCCAACAGTTATTGGAAAAGCTCGCCACGGTATTGCAAGAGAATGATTATTGGGAGGCCGAGCAACCTTCTATTGAGGTGCTCAGCAGTAGTCAGCCGTTTTCTATTGATACCCTGCGCTGCGAACAATGGCTTCAATGGATTTTTATTCCCAAGCTAAGCCATATGATCGCTATGAATATGGCATTGCCTGCCGCCTTTGAATTTTCCCCCTATGTCGAGGAAGCGATGAAAGACGCCAAGGGCCAACCGGCTATCTTGGCGGTGACCCGTGAACTTGACCAATTATTTAAGAGTAAGTAGTGATGGAACTCGAGATCCTTTATCGCGATGAATACCTGGTTGCTGTCAACAAGCCTGCAGGTATGTTGGTGCATCGTTCTTGGCTTGACCGCCATGAAACCGTGTTTGTGATGCAGACCCTTCGTGATCAAATCGGTCAGCACGTGTTCCCACTGCACCGATTAGATAGGCCAACATCCGGGGTATTGCTGTTTGCCTTATCGAGTGAAACCGCGTCGTTGATGATGCCGATGTTTGCTGGGCGTGATGTGAAAAAGACCTACCATGCTGTGGTTCGTGGCTGGGTCAAGGAAGCGGCGGTACTCGATTACCCGCTCAAAGAAGAGTTGGATAAAATTGCCGATAAAGATGCCAACCAAGATAAAGAAGCCCAGTCAGCAGTCACTGCCTATGCGCCGCTAGCCAAAGTGGAAACAGATATCCCGGTTGGCCGCTATACAACTAGCCGTTACACCTTGGTAGAGATGAAGCCAGAGACTGGACGCAAGCACCAACTCCGCCGCCATATGCACCACCTTAGCCACCATATTATCGGTGATGTGAACCACGGTGATGGCCGCCACAATAGGATGTTCCGTGACAATTACGACTGCCGCCGCTTGATGCTGCATGCTTCGCGCCTGCAACTCCAACATCCGCTGACAGGAGAAATGCTGGATATTCGTGCCGGTGTTGACGAGGCATGGATGCGGGTGATGGACGCCTTTGGTTGGGCTCCGGCTTTGATGATGCCTGATGCTTCGTAACTTCAGCGCTTTGTAATGCCAGGTAGCCAATAAACTTGCATCTAACCTCTTCAAAGACCACAGTTAATATTATCGAGTAGTTTGGGCACAAAGGATGGTGTTGGATGATGGCGAAAATAGGTGTGTTTGTCGGCTCGGTGTTCGGCGGGGCTGAAGAGGTTGCCCAGGAGGTGGAGCGCTATTTGGTTGAGGCAGGCCATCAGGTTGAGCTCTTTCTCGAGCCAACGTTGGATGAGTTTCTTGGCTACCAGCAGGATCTGGCGCTGGTGGTCTCGTCCACAACCGGTCAGGGAGAGATCCCCGATAACTTACTGCCTCTCTATCAGGCGCTTAATGATACTTTCCCTTTGATGCCCCAACTGCGCTATGGGGTCATTTCCCTAGGTGATTCCAGTTATGGTGAAGATCGCTTCTGTGGCGGTGGGCGGCAGTTTGATGAATTGCTGCTTCAACTTCAGGCGAAGCCACTGGCTGAGCGATTGGACGTCGATGCCTGTGTCAATTTTGATGCATTGGAAGTGGCGATGCCTTGGCTAGAGGGATGGGCCAAACAGGCTGATGCAGTCTAAGGTTCCAACGCCAACCCGCGAGAAATAGCGGGTTGGAACGGACACTTTCTAGCTTAATCTTCTGTGAAAATTCGCAGAAGGTTGGGGCGATCATTTTAGCTTTTCTAGATCTGCCTCGATCTCGGCGATCTTATGGCTCACCACTTGCTCTAGGTGGCGTAGATCACTGAGGATCTTTTTCTTGATATCAACTTCACTGTGCTTTTTGTTAGTGATGCCATCGAGCTCATCGATGATAAAGGTCAGGGTGCGGTTGATTTCGGTAACTTCCTTGTACTCCCGGCTACCACTGTTCACCATCACTGATTTGCGTTGGCGGGGAAATTTAAACTTCACACTCTTGGCGAACAACTCTCCCTTCTGCTTGGCAAAGTAGATTTTTAAAATGTCATGGGCGGCTTCCTGCCGCAGGCTGTAGCGTTCAATGGTGTCTGGCTTTTCGACGCCGATGGCGGTGAGGTTTGGGTACATACTGGCCTCGTGATTTTATTGTTTGGTTTGTGATTATTTCTTTTCCAGCCGCTCTATCAGTGCATCCCTCAGCTGCACTTGTTGCTCTTCGCTGAGTTGCTCACCGTCCTGGTTAGTCACGATAAAGAAGTCTTCGGCTCGCTCGCCGATAGTGGTGATTTTGGCAGCCTGCAGGCTGATACCCTGGCGGGCAAACACCGAGCCCACACGGGCTAGCAGGCCTGGCATGTCCAACGCCACCAATTCCATCATGGTCTTCTTACCCGATTTCGTTGGTAGGAAGTCAACCTTGGTTTTGACGTTGAAGTGCTGAAGTTTGTACGGCGGCCGCTTTTTCTTGCGATCGGACTTCATGTGAGTCAGGGCGTTGACTAGGGCTCGACGAACGGTCTGGTGGCGGTTTTCTCCCAGCGCCTTGCCGGTCGGGTCGAGTACCATGAAGGTATCAAGGGCAAAGCCGTCTTTGCTGGTCATGACCTGAGCATCGTGGACACTGAGGTTTTTCTTGTCTAGCTCTGATACCACAATGGCAAACAGCTTGGGTTTGTCCTGGCAGTAAACGAAGACCTCGGTACCGCCACGGGTCGGCTTTTGGCTGATCAAGATCAGCGGCTTGCTGTGATCCTCATGTTTGAGGATGGCTTCTGCATGCCAGGCGATTTGTTTGTGGGTGTGGCGCAGGAAGTAGTCGGCCTTGAAACGCTGCCAAAGCACTTCAATATCACGCGGAGCGAAGCCTTCGCTGCGCAGCAGGGCTGATGCCATCTGTTGGTTGTGGCGGATCCGCTCGCGGATATCCGGTGGGTTTTCCAACCCGCGGCGAAGCGCTTTCTGGGTCGAGTAGTACAACTCAGCCAGCAGGGTCCGCTTCCAGCTATTCCACAGCTCTTGGTTGGTAGCGCAGATATCTGCCACGGTTAGGCAGATCAGGTGATCGAGCCGCTCCTCGTCGCGTACTTCCTTGGCAAACTCGGTGATGACCTCAGGATCGTAGATATCGCGGCGCTGGGCTGTCACTGACATTAGCAGGTGCTGGTTGACCAACCATTTGACTAGGTTGGCCTCGGGTTTGGACAGGCCGTGCTGGATACAGAACTCGTAGGCATCGACACCACCGAGCTCGGAATGATCGCCGCCCCGGCCCTTGGCAATATCATGGAAAATGGCAGCCAGTAACAGGAGTTCTTTCTTGGTCACCCGCGGGTAGACTTCACAGCAGATCGGGTGCCTGTCGCGGTTGGCCGGATCATTGAATTTGTTGATGTTCTTGAGTAGCCGGACAGTGTGCTCGTCAACGGTATAGACATGGAACAGATCGAATTGCATCTGGCCGACGATCTGGCTCCATTGCGGCAAGTAGGCGGAAAGGACGCCATGGCGGTGCATCAGTTTAAATGCTCGTAGCAAGCAGTTGGGCTGGCGGACCAGTTCCATGAATTTGTCTCTTGCCGCCGGGATCTCTATCAGGAAGCGGTTGAGCCGGCGTCGTGCCGTACGTAACTGGCGCAGGGTAGGGGCTGCAATCCCCTCTATCTGCGAGTTGCGGGCAATATGCAGGAACATATCGAGGATAGTCTCAGGCCGGGCCTGGAAGAGTGCCGGCTTGGTCGCCTCTATCAAGTGGCCTCGTAGCTGGAAGTCTTCATCGAGTACGACAGGCTCCTGGGCGCTTCCCTTGTTGAGGATCGCTTGGTCAAACAGCTGTAACAGCATCTTGTTGAGCTCGGCGACGCGACGAAGGGTGCGGTAGAAGTCCTTCATCATCATTTCTACCCCACGGTTACCTTCGCCTTGGTAGCCAAGCAGTTCGGCGACGGAGGCTTGGTGGCCGAAGGTCAGGCGGTTGTCGTAGCGGCGCAGTTCGCAATGAAGGGCAAAACGGATCCGCCAAAGCGAGTCCTGGCATTCGACCAGTTCGCGGTATTCGGCATCGGTCAAAAAGCCAAACCGGCTCATTTCCAACAGGCTGGTGGCACCGAAATGGCGTCGGGCTACCCAGCTTAGGGTATGGATATCACGCAGGCCGCCGGGGCTGGATTTGATATCCGGCTCAAGGTTGTAAGTGGTATCGTGATAACGGGCATGGCGGGTTTTCTGCTCATCCAGCTTGGCTTGGTAGAACTGCTCGCTGGGCCAGAAACTGCCGTCGTTCAAGCGCTCTTCTAGCTGCTGGTAGGTCTCTTGATTACCGCACAACCAGCGCGATTCTTGCAAGTTGGTGGCAACGGTCAGGTCGTCCTGGCCGATGTTGATGCACTCATCGATGGTACGCACACTGTGGCCGACATCAAGCTTGAGATCCCACAGCAGGGTGAGGAAGGCACTGACGGTATTACCGGTGTTATCGTCAATAGGATCCTGACTCAAGATCAGGATGTCGACATCTGAGAGCGGGTGCAATTCACCGCGGCCATAGCCGCCGACAGCAACCAGTGACAAGGTTGGGTGCTCGGTGAGACCGAAATGCTGCCATAAACGTTCCAGCAGATGGTCGATATAGCGTGAGCGGGCCTCGACCAAATTGGTTACCGGGGTATGGGCCAGAAACTGGGCTTTCTGGTTATCGGTAAACTGGTCGAGTTCCAAGCGTAGCTGTTCGGGAGCCATCGGATCGACCTGTTCGGTCTCTGGGTGAGAAATAGGATCTGTCATTGCCGTCCATGCATAGTCAATACTCTTGATATAACCCTATCATGGTCGGGACTGATAGCAATAAAAAAGCCGACCTAAAGGCCGGCTCAGCAGTCGATTAAGTCATGCTAGGCACGGCTTAGTTGTTCATTAGACGTGGGATCGTGTCATCACCGCGTAGGGTCAGCACTTCACAACCTGTCTCTGTTACCACGATGGTGTGTTCGTACTGGGCTGACTTCTTGCCGTCACCGGTGTATACCGTCCAGTCATCCTGGGCATCTACGGTACAGCCGAACTTACCCGCATTGATCATCGGCTCGATGGTGAAACACATACCCGCTTTCAGTACGGTACGGTCGCCGTTGCGGTAGTGGACTACCTGCGGTTCTTCATGGAACTCGCTGCCAATGCCGTGGCCACAGAAATCCTTAACAATAGAATACTTGTTCAGTGGGTTCTTCTTGTTATTGTCCTTGATGAATTTCTCAATTGCGGTGCCGATATCACCGACGCGGGCACCCGGCTTCACTTTACGCATACCGACGTACAGCGCTTCCTGAGTCACGCGGCAAAGGCGCTTGTCTGCAGGGGATACGTCACCTACCAGGAACATTTTTGATGTGTCACCGTGATAGCCTTCAGGGCGCACGCTCAAGTCGGCATTTTCGTCGTTCGGGACGATAACCGTGATATCAACGTTGATGATGTCGCCGTTCTTCAGAACAGCAGGCTTCATCTGGCCGTTGCTACCCATCTCATCCTGGCTGGCAGGGATGCCATGGCACACGATGTGGTTGATAGACGTACAGATAGATTTCGGAAAACCGTGGTAATCAAGCGGAGCCGAGTAGGCGCCTTTTTCCAACGCATAATCATGACAGATTTGGTTTAGTTCATCCGTCGTCACACCTTCTTTGATGTGAGGTTCGATCATTTCCAGCACGTCAGCGGCCAAACGGCCGGCAGCGCGCATTTTTTCGATCTCTTCAGCCGTTTTGATCTTGATGCTCATTCAATCTTCTCTGTTTGATTGTTACTTCTTCTTTACATGGTAACAGTGAGGGGGCTGGATGGAAACCAAGATTCGGTACAATCGCTGAATTGAAGATATTGGTGCTGGATTTTGGTTGCGAAAATATGGTATAAAGCGCGCCGTGATCGGGTAATTGGATTTCGATTCATTTACGCCGATTGCACTAAACTTTTATTAATCACTCACACATATCGGCACATCTTCCGGGGTGCCCAGCAGTTTTTCGCGAAGCTGTAACGCCTAAGGCGTTGTCTGGGTCGGTAAGATGGGATATGTGGACGCCTAACCCCATAGAGGAATATTCAATGGCAACTGTATCAATGCGCGACATGCTTAAGGCTGGTGTTCACTTCGGTCACCAAACTCGTTACTGGAACCCTAAGATGAAGCCATTCATCTTCGGTGCTCGTAACAAGGTGCACATCATCAACCTTGAGAAAACTGTACCAATGTTCAACGACGCTCTAGCAGAAATCAACAAGATTGCTGCTCGCAAGGGTAAGATTCTTTTCGTTGGTACTAAGCGTGCAGCCAGCGAATCTATCAAAGAAGCTGCAGTTAACTGTGACCAGTACTACGTAAACAACCGTTGGTTGGGTGGTATGCTGACTAACTGGAAAACTGTTCGTCAGTCAATCAAGCGTCTAAAAGATCTTGAAACTCAGTCTACAGACGGTACTTTCGACAAGCTAACCAAGAAAGAAGCGCTAATGCGTACTCGTGAAATGGAGAAGCTTGAGAAGTCTCTAGGCGGTATCAAGAACATGGGCGGCCTACCAGACGCTATGTTCGTAATCGATGCTGATCACGAGCACATTGCAATCAAAGAAGCGAACAACCTGGGTATCCCAGTATTTGCAGTAGTAGATACTAACTCTAACCCAGACGGCGTTGACTTCGTTGTTCCAGGTAACGATGACGCAATCCGTTCTATCCAGCTTTACACTGGTGCTGTTGCTCAGACTGTCACTGAAGGCCGCAACCAAGACATCGTTGCTCAAGCTGAGCAAGACGGTTTCGTAGAAGCTGAATAATAGCCGCGCTCCTTTGAGCATCTTAAGTTACCTTGTGTAAACTAAGAATGGTTACCAGGGGCCGATCATGGCCCCTGATTTTTACACCAAGTATTCAAAACTGAGGATATAACAATGGCAACAGTTACAGCTGCCCTAGTTAAAGAACTGCGTGAACGTACTGGCGCAGGCATGATGGAATGTAAAAAAGCGCTTGTTGAAGCTAACGCTGACATTGAGCTAGCGATCGAAAACATGCGTAAGAGCGGCGCTGCAAAAGCTGCTAAGAAAGCAGGTAACGTTGCTGCTGAAGGTACAATCCTAATCAAAGACGCGAACGGTGTTGCAGCTCTTCTTGAAGTTAACTGCCAGACTGACTTCGTTGCTAAAGATGCAAGCTTCCTAGCTTTCGCTAACGAAGTACTAGACGTTGCTCTAGCTGAGCGCCTAGACGTTGCAGCTCTTCAGGCTAAGTTCGAAGAAACTCGCGTAGCGCTAGTTGCTAAGATCGGTGAGAACATCTCTATCCGTCGCGTTGAGTTCATCGAAGGCGAGAACATCGCTTCTTACCGTCACGGCGACCGCATCGGTGTTGTTGTAGCTGGTAACGGCGACGCAGAAACTCTGAAGCACATCGCTATGCACGTAGCTGCTTCTAAGCCTGAGTTCGTGAACCCAGAAGACGTACCTGCAGACGTAGTTGAAAAAGAGCGTCAGGTTCAGGTTGAGATCGCGATGAACGAAGGCAAGCCAGCTGAAATCGCAGAGAAGATGGTTGTTGGCCGCATGAAGAAATTCACAGGCGAAATCTCTCTAACTGGTCAGCCATTCATCATGGAACCTAAGAAGTCTGTTGGCGAAATCCTAAAAGAGAAAGGCGCTACAGTTTCTAACTTCATCCGCCTAGAAGTTGGTGAAGGTATCGAGAAAGCTCAAGAAATGAG
The DNA here is from genome assembly GCF_014349205.1 of Photobacterium sp. BZF1. Taxonomy (NCBI): domain Bacteria; kingdom Pseudomonadati; phylum Pseudomonadota; class Gammaproteobacteria; order Vibrionales; family Vibrionaceae; genus Photobacterium; species Photobacterium sp. BZF1. The sequence goes on along the minus strand of NZ_JACSOF010000035.1, from coordinate 37,605 downwards.
CTTCGCTGAAGAAGTAGCAGCAGTACAGAAGGGTTAATCCTTCTTGCTAAGAACTCCAAAGACCGTAGCCTAGGCTGCGGTCTTTTTACAACTCCGTATCTATATTTGTAAGCCTGGAAGGTAAACCAATGACCACGAATCCTAAACCGACTTATCAACGTATTCTGCTCAAACTCAGTGGGGAAGCACTGCAGGGCGAGGAAGGTTTTGGTATTGATGCACAAGTTCTTGACCGCATGGCTCAGGAAATCAAAGAACTGATTGAACTAGGTGTACAAGTTGGCCTTGTTATCGGTGGTGGTAACCTGTTCCGTGGTGCAGGCCTAGCAGAAGCAGGTATGAACCGAGTTGTGGGCGATCACATGGGTATGCTTGCAACCGTGATGAACGGCTTGGCAATGCGTGATGCGCTACACCGTGCCTATGTGAACGCTCGAGTAATGTCAGCAATTCCTCTGAACGGCGTTTGTGACAACTACAACTGGGCTGATGCGATTAGCCAGCTTCGCCAAGGCCGCGTAGTCATCTTCTCTGCCGGTACTGGTAACCCGTTCTTTACTACTGACTCAGCAGCATGCCTACGTGGTATCGAAATCGAAGCTGATGTGGTACTGAAAGCAACAAAAGTTGACGGTGTGTTCACAGATGACCCAGTTAAGAACCCAGATGCGGTTCTTTGTGATAAGCTAAGCTATCAAGATGTTCTTGAGAAAGAACTGAAAGTGATGGATTTGGCCGCATTTACGCTTGCTCGCGACCACAGCATGCCAATTCGCGTGTTCAACATGAACAAACCTGGTTCCCTGCGCCGTGTGGTAATGGGTGAGCAGGAAGGTACGTTGATCTCTAACGACTAAGTCTTGCGAGTAAGTGACGCCACTTATTCTTTTCGGGAGCGAATAGGCTCCCGTCTTTACCGAATCATTAAGGGTATTAATCGTGATTGATGCAATCAAACAAGATGCGCAAGAGCGCATGGGCAAAAGCGTTGAAGCGCTGAAAAACCAGCTGGCTAAAGTTCGTACTGGCCGTGCACACCCAAGCCTGCTAGATACTATCTACGTTGAGTATTACGGTGCAAACACGCCGCTTAAGCAGCTAGCAAACGTTGTTGCTGAAGACTCTCGTACACTGGCAATCACAGTGTTCGATAAAGAGCTGACTCAGAAAGTTGAAAAAGCGATCATGATGTCTGACCTTGGCCTAAACCCAATGTCTGCAGGTACTGTGATCCGCGTTCCATTGCCACCGCTAACAGAAGAGCGTCGTCGTGATCTGGTTAAGATCGTTCGCGCTGAAGCTGAGCAGGGCCGTGTTGCTGTTCGTAACATCCGCCGTGACGCAAACGCAGACGTTAAAGCACTGCTGAAAGACAAAGAAATCTCTGAAGATGACGACCGTCGCGCTCAGGACGATATCCAGAAGCTGACTGATGCAGCGGTTAAGGACATCGAAGTGATCCTAGAAGCGAAAGAAAAAGAGCTAATGGAAGTTTAAGGCTTAGCCTTAAGTTCGATTGCTTGATATGGTTTAGGGCGCTGTGCGTGCAGCACAGCGCTTTTTTTTGAGGGAGATGTATGGCAGAGCATACAATCGATACTGCACTTGGTACTGACAGCTTGCCAAAGCACGTTGCCGTGATAATGGACGGCAATGGACGCTGGGCAAAAGCCAAGGGCAAGCCTCGAGTGTTTGGCCACAAGGCCGGCGTAGAAGCCGTACGTAAGACTGTCTCGACCGCACGTCGCTTGGGGATCCAGTGTGTCACTCTGTTTGCATTTAGCAGCGAGAACTGGCGCCGGCCCGAAGACGAAGTCTCTTTGCTGATGGAATTGTTCATGACTGTACTCAGTCGTGAAGTGAAGCGCCTACACAAGAACAATATTCGCTTGCGAATCATCGGTGATACCCGCCGGTTCAGCGAGCGCTTGCAGAAAAAAATCTCAGATGCAGAAGCACTGACCGCCGACAATACCGGCTTGGTGCTGAACGTGGCAGCTAATTACGGCGGCCAATGGGATATTTTACAGGCTGCAAAGCAACTTGTTCAGCAGGCTGCCGAGCAAGGACTCACAGAATCAGATATCACTGAAGAAATGTTGGCTTCAGGATTATCCACAGCAGGCCTACCCGATGTCGATCTCCTGATCCGTACCAGCGGTGAGTGCCGAATCAGTAATTTCATGCTGTGGCAGACGGCTTACGCCGAGCTTTACTTTACCGAGCAGCACTGGCCAGATTTCGATGAAAAAAGCTTTGCTGAGGCTGTTGCGTGGTTTGTTAACCGGGAGCGCCGCTTCGGTTGTACCGGCGAGCAAATCCAAGCATTGATGGGTAACTAACTTTTCGCTCGTCGGCGCTGACAGGATTATGTATTTTATAGGGCATCTGGCTATGGTCTCGATGCCTTTTTTACTGGTAATTGGATTACCCGAACACCGTTGCCGATGGGCACGGCCACAATAGAAAAATGAGAGGACGCAGTTTGCTTAAGCAACGTATTATTACCGCAGTCATTCTCGCTCCCTTAGTTATCGCAGGAATTTTCCTTTTGCCTTTTCCTGCTTTCATTGCAGCCCTTGCGGCTATTACCCTGTTGGGTTTCTGGGAGTGGACACAATTTGTTGAAACAAAATCGCGTCTAGCGGCGATGGCTCTTCCGGTTGCGGCCATGGTGGCTTCACTGATGATTATGCCTACCGATGTCGAGACGCTGGCCGCACTGGCTGCATCTCACCAGGCGATGCTGCTGATTGGTGGCCTATGGTGGATTGTCGCTTCGGCATTGGCCATTAGCTACCCGGGTAGTACCAAGTTCTGGTCTTCGGCCCCTCCTCTAAAGCACCTTTTTGGCTTGCTGACCTTGCTACCTTTCTTCTGGAGCGTGCTGATGCTCCGCGCGGTAAATTACCTTGATAACCCATACCATGGCGCCAAACTGGTGATGTTGGTGTGTTTCTTGGTATGGGCTGCCGATACCGGTGCATATTTCTCTGGCAAGCGCTTTGGTAAACACAAGATGGCCCCAGCCGTCAGCCCGAACAAGACTATCGAAGGCTTGATTGGCGGTGCGGTACTGGCTGTCGCTGTGACTTGGAGCGGTGCAGCGTTGATGGGGATCCCATTTACAAGCGTGTCTAGCCTGTTACTGATTGCAGTGATCACTGTGGTGGCTTCTGTACTGGGTGATCTGGTCGAGAGTATGTTCAAGCGCGTCTCTGGTATCAAAGACAGCGGTAATATCCTGCCTGGGCATGGTGGTATTCTTGACCGTATCGATAGCCTGACAGCTGCCCTTCCTGTTTTTGCCCTACTGTATTTATGGTTGGTATAAGCCAACTTTCTATTTCATGCCGGTAGTGTGAGTCATTACTTACTTGTTTGCTACCGGCTTGAGTGCCATGCTCAATTGGCCAGTCAATGATTGTTTGTTGTTAAGTGATAGTATGCGTAAATTAACGATTCTTGGTGCGACGGGATCTATTGGGAGCAGCACTTTGGCTGTTGCTGCACAGAATCCCGAGTTGTTTGACGTTGTAGCCCTCGCTGCGGGTAGCAATAGCCAGAAAATGTTTGAGCTATGCTGCCAGTGGCAGCCAAAGTACGCGGCAATGGCCTCGGTAAGTGCAGCAGAGCAATTGCGCATACAGCTCAAACAACATGGCGTGGCAACCGAAGTATTGGCTGGCGAAGCCGGAATGTGCCAAGTCGCGTCACTTGATGAAATTGATACCGTGATGGCGGCGATTGTTGGTGCCGCTGGTTTGATGCCGACGATGGCTGGGGTCAAGGCCGGCAAGCGTATTTTGCTGGCAAACAAAGAAGCCCTGGTGATGTCAGGTCAGATGTTTATCGATGCCTGCCGTGAATACGGCGCCGAACTGTTGCCGGTAGACAGCGAGCACAATGCCATTTTCCAGAGCTTGCCGGAGCAAGTTCAGCGCGCGATGGGGTATTGTGACCTTGAGGCTGCAGGAGTGAGCAAAATCTTACTGACTGGCTCCGGTGGCCCGTTCCGTTATACCGATGTGAGTGAGTTGGCTGCGGTGACGCCAGCGATGGCGATTGCCCACCCGAATTGGTCGATGGGGCCGAAAATTTCTGTCGACTCAGCCACTATGATGAACAAGGGCTTGGAGTTTATCGAGGCGCGCTGGTTGTTCAATGCCTCGCGTGAGCAAATGGATGTGATTATTCACCCGCAATCTGTTATCCATTCCATGGTGCAGTACAAAGATGGTTCGGTATTGGCCCAGATGGGGTTACCTGATATGAGAACCCCGATTGCTTGTGCAATGTCCTATCCTGAAAGAGTGGATGCGGGTGTTGCACCATTGGATTTCAGCCAGGTTGGTGAGTTTACCTTCCTCAAGCCGGACTTTGCCCGCTACCCATGTCTGAAGCTGGCGATGGACGCTTGCTTTAGCGGCCAAGCGGCTACGACAGCGCTTAATGCGGCCAATGAAGAGGCCGTCGCGGCATTTTTAGATAATCGCTTGGGCTTTACCGATATTGCCAAGGTGAACAGCCAGGTGTTGGGGGCTGCTTCACTGGTTGAACCAACCGACTTGGAAAGCGTTATTGAGCTAGATAGAATGACCCGGGTCTTGGCACAGGAAGTAATACGTAAGGTATCGTTATGACAGGAATATTGTGGAACCTAGGCGCATTTCTACTCGCCCTCGGCATATTAATTGCCGTACATGAATACGGGCACTTCTGGGTTGCACGCCGTTGCGGGGTCTATGTCGAGAAGTTCTCCATTGGCTTTGGTAAGGCCCTTTGGCGCAAAGTAGGCAAAGATGGCACTGAATATACCTTGGCGATGATCCCTTTAGGGGGCTATGTCAAAATGCTCGACGAGCGGGTTGAGCCGGTTGATTCTGATCGCCGCCATATGGCGTTCAACAACAAAAAACTATGGCAGCGCAGTGCTATTGTGGCTGCTGGCCCCCTAGCTAACTTCTTGTTTGCTATCGTTGCCTACTGGGTTGTTTACCTGATTGGTGTGCCGGCGGTGAAGCCAGTGATTGGTGAAATCGCGCCACAATCGATTGCTGCTGAGGCAGGAATTGAAAGTGGAATGGAACTAAAGACTATTTCAGGAATCAAAACCGCAGATTGGGAATCCGTTAATATGGCGATGATTTCCCACATTGGCGATAAAGAAATGGTGTTGACCGTTACTGAACCTGGTAACAGTTACGAAATCGAGAAGCAACTCGACTTGTCGAGTTGGTCGTTTGACCCAGAAAGTGAGCGCGTGCTTACAACATTGGGGATCACGCCATACTCGCCTAAAATTACTCTGGTCATTTCACAACTTGTGGAAGACGGAGCAGCAATCGCCGCCGGTTTGCGTTTAAATGACGAAATTATTGCAATCGACAGGGAAAGCGTGACCGACTGGCAGCAGGTCGTTGATGCGGTTCGCTCTCATCCTCAGCAGACGCTGGCGATGGAAGTGTTGCGCGACGGTGAGCCTGTCGCATTGACGTTAACGCCAGGGGCACAGGAATCCGGCGATGAGCTTGTCGGCTACGCAGGGTTTGCACCGAAAGTAGAACCATGGCCTGAATCGTACCGCATTAATTTGCAATATGGACCGATTGAGGCGGTGGGTAAGGCTGCTGAAAAAACTTGGCAGCTCGTCACATTGACCTTTGATATGGTGACCAAGTTGGTGACCGGTGATGTGGCAATGAAAAATTTGAGTGGCCCGATCTCGATTGCCAAAGGGGCTGGAATGACCGCCGATTATGGTGTGGTGTATTTCCTGGGTTTCTTGGCCTTGATCAGTGTCAATCTGGGGATTGTCAACTTGTTGCCGCTTCCGGTATTGGATGGTGGACATTTGATGTTTTTTGCCATCGAAGCGGTAACACGTCGTCCTGTTTCTGAACGTGTTCAGGATATAGGCTATAGAGTGGGCTCAGCCATTTTGGTTGCATTAATGGCTGTTGCGCTATTCAATGATTTTACCCGCCTTTAATAAGAGCGTTTTAGCAAGGAATAATCAGAACAGTAATGGCGATGAAAAAACTGTTGGTCGCATCACTACTGCTTGGCAGTAGTGTTGCGCAGAGTGCGGAACAATTTGTAGTAGACGATATCCGCTTTGAGGGCCTCCAGCGTGTGACGCTCGGTGCCGCATTGCTCCAAATGCCGGTAAGGGTTGGTGACAATGTCGATGAGGGTGATATTTCCGAGATGATCCAGTCGCTGTTTGCGTCGGGTAACTTCGAAGATATTCAAGTTTTCCGTGATGGGAACGCCTTGTTGGTTCAGGTGCAGGAGCGCCCGACGATTGCCAGTATTACCTTCTCTGGCAACAAGGCTATCAAGGAAGAGCAGCTGACGGAGAACCTTGATGCTTCCCGCATCCGTGTCGGTGAATCGCTTGACCGTACCACTCTGAGCAAAATTGAAAAAGGGTTGGAAGACTTCTACTACAGCGTTGGTAAGTATAACGCGACAGTGCAGGCGGTTGTAACGCCGCTGCCGCGTAACCGTGCTGACTTGAAGTTTGTGTTCACCGAAGGGGTATCGGCTGAGATCCAGCAGATCAACTTCATCGGTAACGATGTATTTAGCGATGAAGAGCTACGCGATAAGTTCAAGCTTCAGTCTGAAGTATCGTGGTGGAACTTCTTTGCTGACAAGAAATACCAGAAGCAGGTACTGGCTGGGGACTTGGAGACTTTGCGCTCAATGTACCTCAACAATGGTTACCTCAAATACCGCCTAGATTCGACTCAAGTTGCGATATCCCCTGACAAGAAAGGGGTATACATCACCCTGAAGGTTGACGAGGGTGAGCAGTATAAAATCAAAAACGTACAATTGCGTGGTGATTTGCTGGGCAAGAGTGCCGAGTTGGAATCTCTGGTTGCTATTGAAGGTGGCGACGTCTACAACGGCGCCGAAGTGACAGCCCTGGAAGAGTCGCTGAAGCGCAAGCTCGGTGAGCTCGGTTATGCCTACCCGCAGGTCAACACCATCCCTGACTTTGACGACGACAACCAAGAAGTCGCACTGATTGTCAATGTTGAACCGGGCAAGCGTATTTATGTGCGTAATATTGGTTTCTCGGGCAATACCTCGACCAAAGATGAAGTTCTTCGCCGTGAAATGCGCCAGATGGAAGGCAGCTGGCTCAACTCCCGCTCGGTAGAGCGCGGTAAAGAGCGTTTGAGCCGTACCGGCTTTTTCGAAACGGTTGATGTCCAAACTGTCCGTGTTCCGGGCACTGACGATCAGGTCGATCTAGAATACTCGGTTAAAGAGGCCAATGCCGGTAACATCAACTTTGGTGTCGGCTATGGTACTGAATCAGGGATCAGTTTCCAGGCAGGTATCCAGCAGGATAACTTCCTAGGTACCGGTAATCGTTTTGGTATCAATGCGATGATGAACGATTACCAGAAAAACGTCAGCTTGGAGTACCGTGACCCGTACTTTACCCTCGATGGTATTAGTTTGGGCGGCAAGGTGTACTACAACGAGTTCGAGGCATCCGATGCCAACATCTCTGACTATACCAACCAGAGCTACGGTGCCAGCCTGACCTGGGGTTTCCCATTTGATGAGCTGAACTTCTTCGAATTTGGTTTGGGCTACGATCACAACAAAATTTCCAATACTCAGGAATACGTCCAGATTGAGAAGTTCAAGTTAATCCATGGCTTCAACACTGGCGATAATGTTATCGAGCTGGACGACTTCAACTGGTCGGTATCTTGGACCCGAAATAACCTTAACCGAGGTTACTTCCCAACTGCCGGTAACCACCAGCGTGCGACATTCCGCATGACGATTCCTGGCTCGGATGCCCAGTACTTCAAAGCTCAGTATGATGTCCGCCAGTACTTCCCGCTGACTGAAGACCACGACTATAGCCTATTGCTCCGTGGCCGGGTTGGTTACGGTAATGGTTATGGTACAACGGATAATGGCAGTGACCAGTTGTTGCCGTTCTATGAAAACTACTATGCCGGTGGTTTCTCGACCCTACGTGGTTTCCGTTCGAACACGGTAGGTCCAAAGGCCATCTACATTAATGGTAATGGCCCGAACAACCCTGAATATATCGGTTCAGATGACGCAGCGGGTGGTAACGCCGTTGCCCTGGCCAGTATGGAGCTGATCGTCCCGACGCCGTTCGCGTCCGATGAGGTCCGCAACCAAATTCGTACCAGTGTGTTTGTTGACGCCGGTACGGTGTGGGATACGGAATATGATGTGCCGAGCAGCGCGGAAGGCAAGTATATTAATGATTATTCCGATCCGTCGTTGATTCGTGCGTCTTATGGTGCCGCCCTGCAGTGGATGTCGCCAATGGGACCGCTCGTATTCTCGGTTGCTAAACCAATCAAGAAATACGAGGGTGATGATGAAGAATTCTTCACCTTCACGATTGGTCGAACATTCTAAATATTTGAGGAGATACCCTTTGAAACAGTGGATGAAAGCGGCTGGCCTTAGCCTTGTGATTCTATCGTCGTCATTTTATGCCCAAGCCGCAGAAGCCGCACAAAAGGTGGGTTATGTGGCAACGGGTCAAGCAATGGCCCAGTTGGCTCAGCGATACAATGTGTCTGAAAAGCTACGTAACGAGTTCAAAGATCGCATCGATGAACTACGTGGCATCGAAGGTCGCATGAAGACCAAAGTTGACAAAATGAAGCGCGATGGCGAGCTGATGAGCTCAAGCGAGAAAACTAAGCTACAGCGTGAAATGCAGGCATTGGAGTCTAACTACAAGCTGAAGGCGCAGGCACTGCAGGAAGATCAGCGTCGTCGCGGCGCAGAGGAAGAGCAGAAGTTGGTTCAGAAGCTGCGCACTGCAATTCAGGATGTGGCTAAGCGTGAAGGTTACGATCTAGTTGTTGATGCTAATGCGGTACTGTACGCAAGCCCGAGCGACGATCTGTCTTCGAAAGTGATTTCTGCCGTTAAGTAAGCTTACTTTAACATCTCAGAAACTCTTTATATAAGTCGAAAGCATGGGGGATACTTTGGTAAACTTCATCTTTCGACTTGTTTTATTTTGGGCGGATAGCCCCTTGCATACTGGTCTTACCAAGTGGAATGATATTCTGGGTCAACATAGACGTCTCAATAATAGGGTCTGTCTGTTGAACAAGATAGAATTACCGGTTGGTATTAGGTATGCCAACATAGAATTAGAAAATATATAAGGTATCGAATGGCTGGAATGACTCTTGCTGATATAGCAGCTAAGCTGGGTGCTGAACTTCGTGGTGACGGCACAGTAGTTATCGAATCTATTGCGGGGATGGCAACGGCCAAAGAAGGCCAGATCACCTTCCTGTCGAGCAGTAAATACCGTAAGCAGCTGGCAGAGTGCCAAGCGGCAGCTGTGATGCTCAAAGAGGCTGATGCTGAAGGCTTTGAAGGTAACGCCTTGCTGATGGCAGACCCATACTTGGGGTATGCAAAAGTGGCTCAACTATTGGATACCACTCCCGCAGCAGCTTCTGATATCGCGGCATCGGCCTATGTTGATCCAACGGCTCAGCTTGGTGAGAACGTCTCTATCGGTCACAATGCTGTTATCGAGGCCGGCGCGCAGATTGGTGATAACGCCCAAATCGGTGCGGGATGCTTTATTGGCAAGAACGCTCAAATTGGTGCTGGCACCAAACTATGGGCAAATGTAACCATCTACCACAATGTCGTTCTGGGTGACCAGTGCTTGGTCCAGTCTAGTACTGTGGTTGGTGCAGACGGCTTCGGCTATGCCAACGATAAAGGCGAGTGGGTGAAGATCCCTCAGCTGGGCAGTGTTCGAATCGGCAACCGTGTCGAAATTGGTGCCTGTACGACTATTGACCGCGGTGCGCTGGATGACACCATCATCGAAGATAACGTGATCATCGATAACCAGATGCAAATCGCCCACAATGTGCAGATCGGATATGGTACGGCTATGGCTGGTGGTACCATTGTTGCTGGCAGTACCAAAATTGGTAAATACTGTATTATCGGCGGCGCATCAGTGCTTAACGGCCATATTGAAATCGCCGACGGCGTGACGATTACCGGTATGGGTATGGTGATGCGCAGCATTGAAGAGAAGGGCATGTACTCTTCTGGAATCCCGCTTCAACCTAATAAGGAATGGCGTAAGACCGCTGCCCGTACGATGAAGATCGACGACATGAACAAGCGTCTTAAGGCCGTTGAAAAGCAGCTGGAAAAGGGCGAATAAGCGCCGTCCAGTAACCGCTCAGGCGGCCAGGCATAGTGGCCGCTTTGCTTTTCGAATTAACCGCATTTTTAATATTTTCAAACAGGAATTCAGTTTTGACTAGCGAAAATAAAACGCTGAATATCACAGAGATTCAAGAGCTTCTTCCACACCGTTACCCATTTTTGATGATTGACCGCGTAACGCATTACGAAGAAGGTAAAACCCTAACGGGCATCAAGAATGTATCGGTTAACGAACCTCAGTTTACTGGCCACTTTCCAAAAATGCCGGTTTTCCCGGGCGTGATGATCCTTGAAGCCATGGCGCAGGCAACTGGCTTGTTGGCATTCAAAACCTTCGGCGCGCCAGCGGAAAACGAGCTTTACTACTTTGCTAGCATCGACAATGCGAAATTCCGCAAGCCAGTGGGCCCTGGTGATCAGTTGGTTATCGAGGTTGAATTCCTGAAGGAGCGCCGTGGTATTGCTATGTTTAATGGTGTAGCAAAAGTTGACGGTGCCGTTGTTTGTTCAGCTGAGCTGAAATGTGCAAGACGAGAGTTTTAATGATCCACGAAACTGCGCAGATTCACCCATCGGCGGTGATTGAAGAAGGCGTTAAGATTGGCGCCAATGTTACGGTTGGCCCGTTTACCTATATCGGCAAAGATGTCGAGATTGGTGACGGCAACGAGATCATGTCGCATGTTGTGATCAAGGGGCCAACCAAGATCGGTAACGATAACCGTATCTTCCCGTATGCCATTGTCGGTGAAGAGTGTCAGGACAAGAAGTACAACGGTGAACCGACTCGCTTGGAAATCGGTGATCGCAATGTGATCCGCGAAAGCGTGCAGATCCATCGTGGCACCATTCAGGACAAAGGCGTGACTATCGTAGGAAATGATAACCTGCTGTGCGTTAATGCCCATATTGCCCATGATGTTGTGGTAGGTAACCACACTCACATTGGCAATAACTCTATCTTGGGTGGCCACGTGACCGTTGCTGACCATGCTGGTGTCATGGCACTATCTGCGATCCACCCATTCTGTACGGTTGGTGCCTTCAGCTATGTTGGCGGTTGCTCTGCAGTGGTTCAAGATGTGCCGCCATATGTATTGGCACAGGGTAACCACGCGACACCTTACGGTTTGAACTTGGTTGGCTTGCAACGTAATGGCTTTGAGAAGAAAGAGCTCCATGCCCTGCGTCGCGCCTACAAGGAAATTTACCGTTCAGGTAAAACCATGGAAGAAGTGAAGCCGGTACTGGCTGAGATGGCCGAAGAATGGCCGTCTGTTGGCTTGTTCCTGGATGCGCTGAACAACACCGAACGCGGAATTATTCGTTAACATGACGAAGCCACTTCGAATAGGAATTGTCGCCGGGGAAATCTCCGGCGATATTTTAGGTGCCGGCTTTATGCAGGCGGTGCGAGAACAGTATCCGGATGCCGAGTTCGTCGGTATAGCCGGGCCTCGGATGCAGGCCGAAGGCTGCGAGACACTGTTTGATATGGAAGAGCTGGCGGTGATGGGCATTGTCGAAGTGCTTGGTCGCCTGCCGAGGCTGTTCAAGGTCAAGGCTGAACTGGTCAAGTATTTCACAGACAACCCGCCGGATGTCTTTGTCGGCATCGATGCGCCGGACTTCAACTTGCGGCTGGAACGTAACCTCAAAGATGCCGGGATCAAAACCGTGCATTACGTCAGCCCGTCCGTATGGGCCTGGCGCCAGAAGCGGATCTTCAAAATCGAAGCGGCGACCAACCTGGTGCTTGCCTTCCTGCCGTTCGAGAAAGCCTTCTACGACAAGTTCAACGTTCCGTGCGAGTTTATCGGCCATACTATGGCGGATGCGATCCCGATGGAGACCGATCAGGCTGCTGCGCGCGAGTTACTAGGGCTTGAGCAGGACAAACGCTGGCTGGCCGTATTACCGGGTAGCCGTGGCGGCGAAATGGAGTTGCTGGCTCCGCCGTTTATCGAAACCTGCAAGCTACTCAAGGCACAGCACCCGGATCTCGGGTTTGTGGTTGCGCTGGTTAACCAGAAGCGCCGTGCCCAGTTTGAACAAGCATGGCGTGAAACGGCACCTGAACTCGATTTCGTGCTGGTCGACGATACGGCGCGCGATGTCATGATTGCCTCTGATGCAGTATTGCTGGCATCTGGCACCGTGGCACTGGAGTGTATGCTGGTCAAACGGCCGATGGTTGTGGGTTATAAGGTTAAGCCGCTAACCGCATGGCTGGCCAAGAAAATGCTTAAAACCAAGTACGTGTCGTTGGCCAATATTTTGGCCGATCGCGAATTGGTGCCCGAGTTGCTTCAGGATGACTGCACCCCAGAAAACCTGGCTGCAGAGGTAAACCGATTCCTCGACGCTGACAATACCGAATTAATGGCTGAATTTAACCGGCTGCACCAGCTGATCAAGTGTAACGCTGATCAGAAAGCGGCTGCCGCAGTCCTGCAACTAATTGATAAGTAACATGAGCAAAGAACTAGAACCGTTTGAATATCCGGTAGCAACTTGTATTGCCGGCGTTGATGAAGTGGGCCGTGGCCCGCTGGTAGGCGCGGTGGTGACTGCAGCGGTAATTTTGGATCCGGCCAACCCAATCGAGGGATTGACGGATTCAAAGAAATTGACTGAGAAGAAGCGCAACCTGCTGTTTGACGAAATCAAGGAAAAGGCGCTTGCTTGGTCATTGGGCCGCTGTGAGCCGGAAGAGATTGACCAGCTCAATATCCTGCAGGCAACCATGGTAGCCATGCAGCGTGCGGTTGCCGGTCTTTCTGTCCAGCCTGACTTTGTGTTGGTCGACGGTAACCGTATTCCGGATCTGCCGATGGCTGCACAGGCTGTGGTGAAGGGCGACTTGCGGGTGGCAGAGATCAGTGCCGCTTCTATTTTGGCGAAGGTAACCCGCGACCGCGAGATGGAAGTGCTGGATGCTGAATATCCGCAATATGGCTTTGCTAAGCACAAAGGCTATCCGACCAAGGCACATTTCGAGGCTTTGGCTGAGCATGGCGCTATCGAGCAGCACCGCAAAAGCTTCAAGCCGGTCAAACGGATCCTTGGTCTGGACTGAAGGCGGCTATAATCCTGCCAACCCGCGGACTTTTGCATCCCTTTAAATCCTGCTGTGTCAAAAGATGGTGATTAGAGTCAACAGCCATGGTGCTTTGGGCTATAATCACCATCTTGTTTTTTGAACAACTCTATTCTGGTTATTCATGGCTGAACCTCGTTTTATTCATCTCCGTGTCCACAGTGACTTCTCTATGGTTGACGGCTTGTCCAAAGTACCGCCGCTGGTGAAAACCGTGGCTGGCATGGGCATGCCCGCAATGGCGCTGACGGACTACACCAACCTGTGTGGCTTGGTGAAATTCTACTTTGCTGCCCATGGTGCGGGCATGAAGCCGATCATCGGGGCGGACTTTAAGGTAATGTCCGAAGAGATGGGGGAGGAGCTGTGTGATCTGACCGTGTTGGCCAGCGACAACGACGGCTACCAGAACCTGACCATGTTGATCTCCAAAGCTTATCAGCGTGGCCATGTCCAACACCTTCCGGTCATCGATAAGGAATGGCTGGTGGAGCACAAGAAAGGATTGATCCTGCTCTCCGGTGGTAAAAGCGGTGATGTCGGCAAGGCGTTGCTCAAGGGTAACCAGCAATTGGTCAGTAAGTGTGTTGAGTTTTACCAGGCGCATTTCCCTGATGCTTACTACCTCGAGTTGGTTCGAACGGGCCGTGCCGATGAAGAGGCTTACCTGCACTTTGCCATTGAATTGGCCGAGCAGGCTGAGCTGCCAGTGGTAGCAACCAATGACGTACGTTTCCTGACGGCGGATCAGTTCGATGCCCACGAAATCCGCGTGGCTATCCATGATGGTTACACCTTGGCCGATCCTAACCGGCCGAAGCTATACAGTGAACAACAATACCTGCGCAGCGAAGAAGAGATGTGCGAGCTGTTTGCTGATATCCCGGAAGCACTGGAAAACAGTGTCGAGATCGCCAAACGCTGTAACGTGACCGTCCGCCTCGGTGAATACTTCCTGCCTAACTTCCCGACAGGGGAGATGACCATTGAAGACTTCCTGATCAAGGAGTCGCAAGAGGGCCTGGAACGCCGACTCAAATTCTTGTTCCCGGATGAGAAAGAGCGTGCCGAGCGTCGTCCTGAATATGACGAGCGCCTCGATATCGAGCTCAAAGTAATCAACCAGATGGGTTTCCCGGGTTACTTCCTGATCGTAATGGAGTTCATCCAGTGGTCGAAGGACAACGGGGTACCGGTTGGTCCGGGCCGTGGTTCGGGTGCGGGCTCGCTAGTGGCCTATGCACTGGATATCACCGATCTTGATCCGCTGGAATTCGACTTGCTATTCGAACGTTTCCTTAACCCGGAACGTGTCTCGATGCCCGATTTCGATATCGATTTCTGTATGGATAAGCGTGATCAGGTTATTGATCACGTTGCCGAGATGTATGGCCGGGATGCGGTATCTCAGATCATCACTTTCGGTACTATGGCGGCGAAGGCGGTTATCCGTGACGTAGGCCGTGTACTCGGTCACCCATATGGTTTCGTTGACCGAATCTCCAAGTTGGTACCGGCAGAGCCGGGTATGACGCTGGCCAAGGCTTTCGAGGCCGAACCGCAACTGCCGCAGGTGTATGAAGCCGACGAGGAAGTCAAAGATCTGATCGATATGTGTCGCATCCTCGAAGGTGTGACGCGAAATGCCGGTAAGCACGCCGGTGGTGTTGTTATCTCGCCAACCACAATCACTGACTTCGCACCGCTGTATTGTGATGCGGAAGGGGCCAACCCGGTTACCCAGTTCGATAAGAATGACGTGGAAACCGCGGGCCTGGTTAAGTTCGACTTCTTGGGTCTGCGTACCCTGACCATCATTGACTGGGCGCTGGGGATGATCAACCCGCGCCTTGAAGCGCAGGGCAAGGAGCCGGTTAACATCGCGGCGATCCCGATGGACGATGCCAAGTCGTTTGCCATGCTGCAGCGCTCGGAATCCACCGCGGTATTCCAGCTTGAATCGCGCGGGATGAAAGATCTGATCAAGCGCCTCCAGCCGGACTGTTTCGAAGATATGATCGCACTGGTAGCCCTGTTCCGTCCGGGTCCATTGCAATCGGGCATGGTAGATAACTTCATCGACCGTAAGCACGGGCGCGAGGAAGTATCCTACCCGGATGCGACTTGGCAGCACGAGTCACTGAAAGACATTCTCGAACCAACCTACGGCATCATCCTCTATCAGGAGCAGGTGATGCAGATCGCCCAGGTCCTGTCTGGCTACACCCTGGGTGGCGCGGACATGCTCCGCCGTGCAATGGGTAAGAAAAAGCCGGAAGAGATGGCCAAGCAGCGTGCCACCTTCGAAGAAGGAGCAGTGAAGAACGGCATTGACGGCGAGTTGGCGATGAAGATCTTCGACTTGGTAGAGAAGTTCGCCGGCTATGGTTTTAACAAATCCCACTCCGCTGCTTATGCATTGGTTTCCTACCAGACATTGTGGCTGAAAGCCCACTATCCGGCTGAATTTATGGCGGCGGTAATGACCGCCGATATGGATAACACCGATAAGATCGTCGGCCTGGTAGATGAGTGCCACCGGATGAAGCTTGAGCTTCTGCCGCCGGATGTGAACAAGGGCCTATACCGTTTCAACGTTGATGACAACGGTGCCATTGTCTACGGTATCGGTGCGGTGAAAGGGGTGGGTGAAGGCCCAATCGAAAATATTATTGCCGCACGCGAGAAGGGCGGCCACTTTAAGGACCTGTTTGACTTCTGTGCCCGTATCGACACCAAGAAGGTAAACAAGCGGGTACTGGAGAAACTGATTAAGTCCGGTGCGATGGACCGCTTGGGGCCGAACCGTGCCGCCATGATGGCAACACTTGATGATGCTATCCGTGCCGCGAGCCAGCATCACCAGGCCGAGGCGTTTGGCCAGACCGATATGTTCGGGGTGCTGACAGCGGCACCGGAAGAGGTTGAGCACGCTTATGCCAACATTCCTGAGTGGCCAGATAAAGTCTGGCTGGAAGGGGAGCGTGAGACGCTTGGGCTCTATCTAACCGGTCACCCTATCAATGCGTATGTGCCGGAACTCAAGCACTACACGACTTGGCGCCTGAAAGATGCCCAACCAACAGGACGGGACAAGGTTGTGACGGTCGCAGGATTGGTTATCGGAGCCCGGGTGATGACAACCAAGCGTGGTTCACGGATTGGTATTCTTTCCCTCGATGACCGAAGTGGCCGGATGGAAGTGATGTTGTTCTCAGATGCGCTAGAACGTCACTTGGATTTGATTGAAAAAGATAGAATTCTGGTCGTTTCCGGACAGGTCAGCTTTGATGATTTCAATGGCGGCCTTAAAATGTCGGCCCGGGAAGTGCTAGATATCTCAGATGCGAGAGAAAAGCACCTACGCGGCCTTGCCATCTCGCTTACAGAGAGGCAAATTGATGAACAGTTTTTTGAACGTTTCAGCAAAGTGCTGGAACCGCACCGTGCAGGTACCGTACCTGTTAACGTGTACTATCAGCGCTCGAATGCCCGCGCTAAATTGACTCTGGGAACAGAGTGGCGTGTAACCCCGGCAGATCAACTAATCTCTGATCTCAAAATTTTGCTGGGTGATAAGCAGGTTGAGCTTGAGTTTAATTAAAATAGCCCATAGTTATCTGTTACAGATACCCAGAATTATGAGCAAAAGGACTGAAATGGTATGAGCCTGAACTTCCTTGAGTTTGAACAACCGATTGCTGAACTAGAAGCAAAAATCGAAGCACTGCGTGATGTTTCTCGCCGTGATGAATCTAAATCGGTTGATTTGGATAAAGAAATTGAGCAACTGGAAAAGAAGAGCCTAGAGCTGACCAAGAAAATCTTTGGTGATCTTGGTGCTTGGCAGGTGGCTCAGTTGGCACGTCACCCACAGCGCCCATACACGTTCGACTATGTCGAGAACATGTTTACCGAGTTCGATGAACTGGCTGGTGACCGCGCGTTTGCCGATGACAAAGCCTTGGTTGGTGGTATTGCCCGCCTTGACGGTCGCCCGGTGATGGTGATTGGTCACCAGAAAGGCCGTGAGACCAAAGAGAAAGTGCTGCGCAATTTCGGTATGCCAAAGCCGGAAGGTTACCGCAAAGCCCTTCGCCTGATGAAAATGGCAGAGCGCTTCAAAATGCCTATCGTAACTTTCATTGATACTGCGGGTGCTTACCCTGGTGTCGGTGCGGAAGAGCGCGGTCAGTCAGAAGCGATTGCGACCAACCTTAAAGAGATGGCTGGCCTTACTGTTCCTGTTATCTGTAACGTTGTGGGTGAAGGTGGTTCTGGTGGTGCATTAGCGATCGGTGTAGGTGACTGTGTGAACATGCTGCAGTACTCAACCTACTCGGTGATCTCGCCTGAAGGTTGTGCCTCTATCTTATGGCGCGATTCTGACAAGGCCCCGCAGGCGGCAGAAGCAATGGGCATGACAGCTGATCGCCTAAAAGAGCTTGAGCTTATCGATAACATCATCGAAGAGCCGCTAGGTGGCGCACACCGTAATGTGGTTGAGATGTCAGGGTCGTTGAAAAAGCAAATCCTAGCGACCTTGGAAGAGCTGGACCAGCTTGATACCGAGGCTCTGCTTGAGCGCCGTTACCAGCGCCTGATGAGCTACGGTTACTGCTAATCGAAGAAGCCCTTTCTGCAGGGGCTTGCTAGGCAAAGAATAGAGCGGGTCAGCCTTTGGGCTGGCCCGTTTTTTATTCAGGGTTTACCTTTACAAGGTCTGGGAGGGTATACTTTTGCAGTGTGTAATTTCGGATGTCGCTCAATGCTTTATGCCAACCTAGAAGCCAACCTTGAATCCCTTTCTGATCATTCAACCCATTTTGTTCTTGCCCTAAGTGGCGGAATGGACTCACGGGTGCTGCTGCATTTGATGGGGCGTTACCTAGCTCGGCACCCTGAAGCTTCTTGCAAAGCGGTACATGTCCATCATGGCCTCAGCGCGAATGCTGATCATTGGGCTCTACAATGCGCCGAGTGGGCTACACAGGAAGGGATCGGTTTTGCGCTTGAGAAAGTGACATTGGCATTGGGTAACCGGAAAAGCGTTGAACAACAGGCGCGGGATGCCCGCTACGCCGCATTACAGGGGCATATCCAGCCAGGTGATATCCTGCTGACAGCCCAGCATGCCGATGATCAGCTAGAAACCGTGCTACTAGCCCTGAAACGGGGAAGTGGGCCGGCAGGGCTATCGGCAATGCCCAAGTGCACGGCTTTTTCATCGGGGTGGCATGTGCGCCCATTACTTGACCAGCCGCGGACAGCCATTGAGCAATACGCGAATGAACATCAGCTTGGCTGGGTCGACGACGAGAGCAACAGCGATGAGCGCTACGACCGTAATTTCCTGCGACACCAAGTCACACCACTGTTAACGGCGCGTTGGCCGGGGATCCGCAAGGCGGTTACCCGCAGTGCCGCACTGTGCGCAGAGCAGGAGGCCTTGCTACAAGAGCTACTTGCTGAGCAACTTGCTCAGGCCATGTCGGCCGACCAGAGCTTGGATATCGCATGTTTGCACCCGGATAAGCCTGGTAGTGAGCGGCGGGGTAAAGCGCTGCTGCGCCATTGGCTTGCAGTAGTTGGCGTGAAAATGCCGTCACAGGCGCAATTGGAGCAGGTTTGGCATTCTGTGGTCTTGGCCCAGCCAGATGCCAACCCTAAGGTATGCTGGGGAAAAGCCGAAGTCCGTCGCTTCAGGCAGCGTTTGCATGTTGTCCAGCCCTATGAAGATATATCGGGTACCGTGATAGCGCTGAAGCCCAATCAAGCTTGTGCTCTTCCCTCATCATTGGGAACGCTACTGCTCGCGACGTCTATGTCAGGGCAGCTTCGCCAGCCAAGGCCTGATGAGCCTGTGTCGGTGCGTTTCGAGCCTGCAGGGTTGGAAGTCCAGCCGGTTGGCCGGGTGGGTAAACGTAAACTCAAGAAGCTATTTCAGGAGTACGGTGTGCCGAGCTGGCAACGACGGCGGATGCCATTAGTTTTCTATGGGGAAGAGCTTGCGGCGGTAGCCGGACTGTTTGTCGTCGAGGCATTTGCAGGCGAGGATTGTGACCTAACTTGGCACTACGAGCAGGAAAAAGTGGATTAATCGTTGAAAAAAGGCACAATTTAAAGAGCTGAGTATCTGTCGTGCCAGCAAAATATACCCGAGAGACAAGGTATACCCAGTAGTGGGATAAATGGATAACAGAAAATAATAATGAGGACCTGATGAAGAAAGTTCTAGCTTGTGTAATGTTTGCTGCCATGATGGCAAGTCCTGCGATGGCATCGGGTGATCCCGTTGCAGGAAAAGCGAAAGCCGCAGTATGTTCTGCTTGCCACGGTGCTGATGGTGTCGCTGTGATACCGGGTTACCCTAACCTCAAAGGGCAGAATGAGCAGTATTTGGTTAGCTCGCTGAAGGCATACAAAAATAAAGAACGTACGGGGGGTATGGCAATGGTCATGCAGCCGCAGGCTTCTATGCTCAGCGATACGGATATTGCCAATGTTGCTGCGTACTTCGCCCAGATGAAATAAAACCCTGTTGGCAGGTTTGCCCCCGTAGGCAGTGAACCTGCCATGGCCAGATGATCCGTCGCCCAGCCTTTATCTTTATAAGGCTGGGCGATTTTTTTATGAATGCATAACGTAAACTAATATTTCCATCTGGGTGATTATCTTTTATCCAAATGATTCCTCTGTTGTTGCGAAAAATCACAGAACACATTATTGTACTAGCACGCTGATACATCAATGTTGTTTAGGAGTCATTATGAGTAAACCATCCACACTTGGGGGCGCGTGCATTATCGCCAGTGTTTGTGTTGGGGCAGGCATGCTTGGGTTGCCAAGTGCAGGTGCGGGTGCGTGGACGTTATGGAGTGTTATCGCCATTTCATTCACCATGATCATGATGACGCTTTCTGGCTGGTTATTGTTGGAAGCACTGAAACATTATGAGCTTAAAGCTTCATTTAATACTGTTGCCAAAGATGTGTTGAGCAAAAAGGTTAACCTAGTCAATAACCTGTCTCTATACTTTGTCGGTGGCATTCTACTGTACGCGTACATTTCATCGTCAGGTATGATTTTCAGTGAAATGCTGGGTGTCTCGCGTGAACTGGCGTCGGTAATGTTTGTTGCACTCTGCTCGGCCTTCGTTCTGCACTCTACCCGTGCAGTGGACCGAATCTCCATTGTGTTGATCCTGTTTATGATCATCAGCTTTGTGCTAGGTGTTTCCGGACTGGCGTCCAACATCAGCGTGCCGACTCTGTTTGCCCAAGGGGAGGCCGAAAGCTCTTATTCTGCTTATGCATTGGCCCTGCTGCCTGTTGCGCTAACCTCGTTTGGCTACCACCACTCGGTCAGTACGATGCGTGATTATTACCAGGATGAGCACCGTGCTAAAAAAGCGATCCTTGGCGGTACAGTGATTGCCCTGACATTCTACCTTGGCTGGGTGATTTGTATCTTCGGTAACTTACCGCGTCAGGACTTCGGCCCGGTTGTGACGGCTGGCGGTGGTGTGGATGCCCTAATGGCAGCACTGACATCAGCGATTGATTCAAACAGCATTAAACAAGCGCTTCATATATTCTCCATTGCTGCGATTGTTTCATCCTTTATTGGTGTTGGGCTGGGTGTGTTCGATTACCTGGCTGACCTGTTTGGCTTCGAAGATAACAAGCAAGGTCGTCTGAAAACCTGGGGCGTGACATTCCTGCCACCATTGGTGTTCTCGCTAGTCGCACCGTTTGGCTTTGTTGCGGCGATTGGCCTGGCTGGTGCAGCAGCAACGATTTGGACCTGTATTATCCCGGCGACATTGGCTAAAACATTGCGCCAGCGCGCACCGGAGCAAGATGGTTTCGTGGTTCCGGGCGGCAACGCAACGATTTATGTCGTGATTGCCTTCGGGGTACTGACAGCCGCATTCCATATGATGGCCATGGCGAACCTGCTGCCGGTATTTAACGGCTAATAAGCTAAGCCAGCTGGAATATTAGTTTCACTGATATAAAAAAACGGAAGCCTCGGCTTCCGTTTTTTGGTTTGCGACCCCGACTTTGCAATCGCCAATCGCCAATCGCCAATCGCCAATCGCCAATCGCCAATTGCCAGAAATTACCTGAATTGTTTGGCTTCCGGCAGGTAGTCAAAGCCAGCACTGGCTAGCTTAGCAACGAGTTTTTCCTTGTCGATATCGTAGAATTTGATCAAGGCATCCAGATCGCCGAACTCATCGCGGATCTTCATGTTAACGATGCTCATCAGCATCACAGGATCCATCGTCTCGTATTTGTTCAGATCCATTATGCGTCCTCGTGATCGCTCATTAGCAAATTAGCTGCGGCAAAAGCGGCACGTTCACGAACCTCTTCTGGCAGCGTGTCGTTGGCTGCGATGTCATTCAGTGCTTTAACCGCACAGTGAATCGCATTGGGAATATAGCCCAGCTCACCACCACCGATTTGCGCATAGATCATACGAACTTGCTCGCAGCACTCATAAATTTTCATAGTTTGTCCTTCATAAACAGTGATTTCGGCAGCCAGCTGGGAAGGTGCAGCGGGCTGGCGAAAACATGCTTTTCAAGCTTCACTATACCAAAGACTGAGTGGGGACGGCAGGGAGATTTAGCGGGTACGCTTTTGTTTGTACAGATGACGGTCAGCGCGGTCGACCAGGGTGATATTGGTATCGCCTTTCTGGTAAACACTAAAGCCGCTGGAACAGCCGATTTTCAGTGTTCGCAACGTTGAATCATCTGCCATCAGGGCATCGAGCCTGCGGATCACATGCAGGGCTGACGTATCGGTTGCCGGTTGCAGCAGGACCGCAAATTCATCACCACCGACACGGTAACAGCGGTCGGTCGCTCGGACTGATTTTTTCAACAACAGGGAGAAGTGGCGGATCACTTTGTCACCGTCGGGGTGGCCGAAGCGGTCATTGACCTGCTTGAAATTATCAAGGTCAAACATGGCCAATACCAGACCGATGTTGCGCCTTTCGCTCATGGCAATAGCGTGGTTGAGATCCTGCTCGAAGCTGTTGCGGTTGCCAAGGCCTGAGAGGTAGTCACGCAGTGCCATATTTTTGACTCGGCGATATTCCAATGCGCAGGCGAGGGGCCCGGCAAACAGCCGGTGATAGGTATGAAGCAGGCTAACTTCATCTTTATCTAGGGGGTACGGGGTGTGATATTGCAACTTTCCTAGCTCCTGCTTATTGAAGCGTAGGATGAAGGTTTGCCGGTTTTGAGTACTTTGCCCTTGGCGGGCAAGGGTTGTGGTATTGTCAGCGTTCCATATTAACCTGCTGATATCTATTTGTTTTTCAACTTCACGGCTGAATATCTCGAACAGTAAGCTAATATCCAGCTTCCCCTGGAATTTTTGTAAAAGCAACAGGCGTTGATCAGCCCCAAGGGGTTTTGTCCTTGGTTTAGCATATTGGCTATCGGCCAGCTTGTCGTTCCAGTGGAGTGGATCCATATATGTGTCAAAAAATAAATAGGGAAGTAACTATAGGCAATTATTAAGCCATTTCAATACCTAAACAGAATTTATATTATTAATCATCTGATTTAATTAAGAAACTGCGAAGGGAGGCTTCTTTTTCCTGAGTGTCTTCATACCCCATTTTGATTAAGGCATGAATATAGGCTGGCTCGAAGAGAATATAACTAGTGATTGCAGCGTCGTCTTTAGGGCTGATACCAATAAGTTGCATCAACCCCCGGGTCATGGGTGGCAGGTGACAATAGTACTTGCGCGCCAGTTGTTCAAACGACTGGCTGGGGGAAAGGTGGATGTGTTCAATCTTCCGCAGCTTTTGCTTCGTTTTAGCCTCGGGCAGAATGTCAATTAACGCGTTGATCCTTGAGAGGTTTTCTAGGTCAGCAGTCAGGGTGTCACTGAAAATGGTATCCATCAGGTGGCCGCCTAATGCTGCTAGGCCGGGGGCTCGGGTATGATCTGGGCTATCGAGTTTCTGGTTGATGAGGTTGATGATCAGTATTTTATCCGCCCCCATCTTCAGGGATGGGCGCAGTGGTGCCAGCTGGTGGATCGAACCATCCCCATAATAGGCCTGCCCGATACGGGTTGCTGGAAAGACCAATGGAATCGCTGAGGAGGCCAGCAGATGATCGGTGGTGATCAGTGAGCGGCGGCCTTTTGATTTGGCCCTGTCCCATTCAGGGATCTCTGGCTGGCCCTGAAAGAAACTGACGGAGTGGCCGCTTTTGTAGCTCGAAGCGGTAATAGAGATACCGTGAAGGTTCCCTGCCGCAATTTGCTTTTCTAGTCGGGAGTAGTTGTTGACCTGGTTTAGCAGTTGTCGCAACGGGCGGCTGTTGAGCAAGCCAAAAGGTGGCCGTTCGTGATGGTGGGCTTGGAGGCGGGCAAACCACTGGCTGGCAAGGTAGCCGCTCATTCCTCTTGGTGTCGTGGCAAAGATACGCCGGCTGTGTAGCCTGGACCAAATCCACTCGAGTTTTTTGACGCCTAACCTGAAGCAAGAGGCATAGCAAGCAATCGAAGTGGCATTGATAGCCCCTGCCGAAGTGCCGCAGTAAATACTGAACGGGCTATGGTGCACCCGTGGGTACCATTCAGAAATAGCTTTGAGTACCCCGACCTGATAGGCAGCCCGTGCTCCTCCTCCGGTGAGGAGCAGGCTGATCTTTGGCGTTTCCCTGCCCATAGCGCTCCTTTCTTTTAGTTATATCTATAACTATATCCCTAATTTTCCTTATGGTGGGACATAGACTTAACACAAGGCTACTTGGAAGCCAGTATTTTTGCTTTCATTGCGCAGGCATGCTCGAAGTCATCAAGGGTACGGCGGGCGCTGGAGCAGGCCTCATTAAGCAACTCGGCGGTGCGAACAGCATTGAACAACATGTTGGCGGCATTTGGGTGTGCCTGCTCTATGGCAGAGTGAATGCCCCAACAGCGATCGTAAAGGTTACCTTGCTTGATGTCGGTTACCTTGTCAAAAGCGGGTTGGTCGATTTGCTTGAGCGTTGTGATAATAAAGTCAGTGACAGATTGAAGTGCTTTATCCGATTCGAGTTTGGCTTGTTGGCTGGTGTTATGGGCCAAATGTAATTGCTGGGCGTTTTCTGTATTCATTGGTTGCCTTCGAATGTGTGTACTTGCTAGGTAGTACAATATCCTTTGGCAGATCATTTGCCAATACAGAAAATTGAAACAAAAAGGCCTCCACGAGGGAGGCCTTTGAGAATTAAATCGTATTGCGATTAAGCCATTTTCTGCTTAATGAACTCAACGATATCTGCCACAGCAACACCTTCTTTGGTGCCGGCACGACGGTCTTTGTATTCCATCTCACCGTTTTCTAGGCTGCGGTTACCGATCACGATAGTGTGCGGGATACCGATCAGCTCGTGGTCAGCAAACATAACGCCAGGGCGCTCTTTACGGTCGTCGAATAGTACTTCGATACCAGCAGCAGTCAGGTCAGCGTATAGCTTCTCAGCCGCTTCTTTCACTTCAGCTGATTTTGCCATGTTCATCGGTACGATAGATACCTGGAACGGAGCAATCGCGTCAGGCCAGATGATGCCGTTTTCGTCGCTGTTCTGCTCAATCGCAGAAGCAACCACACGGGATACACCGATGCCGTAACAACCCATTTCTAGGATTACGTTCTTGCCGTCAGGACCAAGTACGCCACAGTTCATCTTCTCTGAGTAGTTTGTACCCAGCTGGAAGATGTGGCCCACTTCGATACCGCGCTTAAGCTGGATAGTACCTTTACCACATGGGCTTGGGTCACCTTCAACCACGTTACGCAGATCTTCTACCTGACCCAACTCAACATCACGCCCCCAGTTGATACCGAAGTAGTGCTTGTCGTCAACGTTAGCACCAGCGCCGAAGTCGCTCATTACCGCCACAGAGCGGTCAACGATGAACGGCAGTTTTAGGCCTACAGGACCCAGGGAGCCAGGGCCAGCACCGATTAGGGCGCGGATTTCTTCTTCGGTTGCCATCTCTAGTGGAGAAGCAACGTCTTTAAGGTTTTCTGCTTTAACTTCGTTTAGCTCGTGATCACCACGGATGATAAGGGCAACCAGTTCTGCGTCGACTTCGTCAGAAGCTTTAACGAATAGCGTCTTAACGGTTTTTTCGATTGGCAGGTCAAACTGCTCAACAAGCTCTGCGATAGTTTTCGCGTTTGGCGTGTCAACCAGTGTCATCTCCTGAGTTGGCGCAGCCAGCTCAGTCGCAGGCGCTAGTGCTTCTGCTTTTTCGATGTTTGCTGCGTACTCTGACTCGGTAGAGAAGGCAATCAAGTCTTCGCCGCTTTCAGCCAATACGTGGAACTCGTGAGAGCCGCTACCACCGATAGCACCGGTATCTGCCAGTACTGGACGGTAGTCAAGACCCATACGGTCGAATGCCTTACAGTATGCTTCGTGCATCGCATCGTAAGATTTCTGTAGGCCTTCTTTGTCAATGTCAAAGCTGTATGCATCCATCATGCTGAATTCACGTGCACGCATTACACCGAAGCGTGGACGGCGTTCATCACGGAATTTAGTCTGGATTTGGTACAGGTTCAGCGGCAGCTGTTTGTAAGAGCTCACTTCGTTACGCACAAGGCTAGTGATCACTTCTTCAGCTGTCGGGCTAAGTACAAACGGACGCTCATGACGGTCAGTAAAGCGAAGTAGCTCAGCACCCATCTTTTCAGATCGGCCTGTCTCTTCCCATAGTTCGAACGGCTGAACCACGGGCATCAAAGTCTCAACAGCACCTGCATTGTTGATTTCTTCGCGAACAATGTTCTCGACCTTACGTAAAACACGCAGACCTGTAGGCAGCCAGGTGTAAAGACCTGAAGCCAGCTTACGGATCATACCTGCACGAAGCATTAGCTGGTGGCTAACAACTTCTGCGTCATTTGGAGTCTCCTTCAGAGTTGAAAGAAGATAGTTACTGGTACGCATTGATGGTATCCGTTTGTTTAGATGAAAATTAGAAATGTGGGGGACAGGCCCCAGCCACCTATATAGGCGGTAACCGCATATACTACCAGCCAATTGGCCGTTAGCCAAAGGGATTGGATAGCCACAGCGGGGAAAATGCCCCTAAATCGATAGCCTTGGGTTATTTGCCTCGTCTTTGTCGATTATTTGGTTATCGGTTTATCCAGTGCCGTCACGGTCACCACATCGTTGGCAACCGTGAACTTAACATTGTAGTCGAACAGGTGGACGGCATATTCCTTATTGTCTTCTTTGCCTTTCTTGTAGGCCGGGCGAGGGTCCTGCGCGAGAACTTCTGTAATGACCATACGCTGGCGGGCCAGTTGTTTTCCTTTGAACTGGCTTTCTGCTTTTTCGCTAAAGACCACCGGCAAGGTTATCGGCTCGCCATCGGCAAACCCGCCATGGGCATGGGGCAGGCTATCGGAGTAGGGGATGTAGGGCTTGATATCCACGATTGGGGTGCCGTCGACCAAATCAACGCCGCCCAGTTCAATGATGACATTGCTGCTTTGCTGTCGAACTCCAATTAATTCAACCGCAGACATCCCGATACCGTTGGGGCGGAAGGTTGCCCGGCTGGCAAACACCCCAATGCGTTCATTACCACCAAGGCGTGGTGGGCGAACGGTTGGCCGCCAGCCTGCTTCCAAATTTTGATCAAACAAAAACAGAAGCCACAAATGGCTGAACTGTTCTAACCCGCGAACAGCCTCAAGGGCATTGGCCTCACCTTGAAGGACGATTTCAGAGCGTGCACTGGGAACCAACCCCGGCTGGCGTGGGACGGCAAATTTTTCTTTGTAGGGGGAGCGGACAATGCCGATAGGTTCAATTTGGTAGTGCATTTTGCTTCGCTGACTGGTGGCCTAGTTCATTTGACGCAGAAAATACCATAAAAAAGCAATTAGCGCTTGTTGAGAATGGTTATCAAGTGGTATGTTATAACATATCTTGTGTGTTGTTGTGATTTGAGGAAAACAAAATGAAAGCTGGTATTCATCCTGAGTATCGCCCTGTGGTGTTCCACGACACCAGTGTTGATAAGTATTTTGTAGTTGGCTCTACGCTGAAAACCGATAAAACCATCACTTGGGAAGATGGCAAGGAGTACCCTTACTTCACGTTGGATGTTTCTTCGGAGTCCCATCCGTTTTATACCGGTAAGCAACGAGTGATCAGTTCGGAAGGCCGTATGGCTAACTTTAACCGCCGCTTTGGCCAGTTTGGCGGTAAGAAAGGAAAATAAGATGCAGGTATTGAGTTCGTTGAAAAGTGCCAAAAACCGCCAGCGTGATTGCCAAGTTGTGAGACGCCGTGGCCGAATTTATGTTATCTGTAAGTCGAACCCACGCCTAAAAGCCGTGCAGGGTAGGGTTAAAAAGAAAAAATAAATGATAAGAATGGCTAGGTATAAAGTACGAAAGCCCCTCAATTGAGGGGCTTTCGTGTTTCTAGATGGGATAAACAGTTATAGGGGAGGTAACTTACCAACCCTTAACTACGCCACCTTGGAAGATTTCTTTTGCTGCTTCGTAAACCACGTCAGACTGGTATGCCTTGATGAAAGTCTGGACGTTTTCTGCATCAACATTGTCTTCACGGGCAACAATCAGGTTCACATATGGAGACTCTTTGTCTTCAACAAATACACCGTCACGCTCAGGTGTTAGGTTGATGCTGCTGGCGTAGGTGGTGTTGATGATAGCAAGCTGAACATCGTCTAGCGAGCGAGGAAGTTGGGCAGCTTCGAGCTCGACAATTCTTAGGTTTTGAGGATTTTCAACAATATCCAGTACTGTTGCTGTCAGGCCAGCACCTTCTTTCAGCTTAAGCAGGCCTTGTTGCTCAAGTAGAAGTAGTGAACGACCAAGGTTGGTTGGATCGTTTGGTACTGCAATCTGGTCACCGTCTTTTAGCTCATCGATAGATTCGATTTTGCTTGAGTAGGCCGCAATCGGGTAAACAAAGGTGTTACCGGCAACAGCAAACTTGTAGCCACGGTCGGTAATCTGCTGGTCAAGGTATGGCTTGTGCTGGAAGGCATTGGCATCGATAGAGCCTTCTTCCAGAGCTGCATTTGGTGACACGTAATCGGTAAAGGCAATCAGCTCGACATCCAGACCGTATTTTTCCTTGGCTTCTTTTGCTGCAATCTCTGCGACTTGCTCTTCAGCGCCAGCCATAACCCCAATTTTAACCTTGCTGTTATCAACCACTGCTTCTTTCTCACCACAACCGGTCAGTACCAATGCTGATGCCAGGCCGGCGACGGCGAATAGGTTCTTCAAATTAAAAGCCATGTTACTTCTCCTTAAAACTGGGGTTTTCCGTAATACTAGATGGAATATGTTTATTCTGTTGTTTGTTATCGATGTTGTGTGTTTTCGTGCCGCTTGTTACCTGTGGTCGAAGCGTTTGACCAAGTGGTCGCCGGCTGACTGGATAAGCTGAACCAGGATAACCAGCATCACGACGGTAATGAGCATCACGGTACCGTCAAAACGCTGGTAGCCGTAGCGGATACCGACATCACCGAGGCCACCGCCACCGACAGTACCGGCCATTGCCGAGTAGCTTACCAAGGTCACAAGCGTAATCGTTACTGCATTGATGATGCCCGGTAGCGCTTCAGGCAGCAGTACCTTGCTAATGATCTGGCGTGGGGTCGCACCCATTGCCTGTGCCGCTTCTACCAAGCCGGTAGGGACTTCCAATAGTGCACCTTCAACCAGACGGGCGATAAAAGGAATAGCCCCGACGGTCAATGGCACGATAGCTGCTGCCGTACCGATTGAACTGCCCACTACGAAACGGGTGAACGGGATAATTGCGACCAGCAGGATAATAAATGGGATCGAGCGGCCAATATTGGTCACGATACCCAGCGCTTTGTTGAGTGCTGGATTGGCCAGCAGACCATTTGCCTTGGTCAGGTGCAGGGCAACACCGACCGGGATACCGATCAAAAAGCCGATAAGGCCAGAAGCAAAGACCATGATCAGGGTTTGGCCTAGGGCGTCAATCAATAGATCAACCAAACGTTCGTTCTGGGTCCACCAGGTGGTGATTGAATCAAGCAACATAGCCCAATACCTCTACATTTACTTTGTGATCGCGAAGGAAGTTAATGGCTTGTTCTGCCGCTTGTTCGGTTCCGAAGAACTCGGCCAGCATCAGACCGAACTTGACGCCACCGGCGTAATCCATGTCTGAGCTCAGGATACTGATATCAATATTGAACTCGCGAGCCACCTGGGAAATCAGTGGGGCATCGACTGACGCACCGGTAAACTCAAGGCGGATCAGCGGGTAGCTGTTGTCGACGCGGGTTTCAACCATCCGGGCACGGTAGTCTTCCGGAATGGAGAGATCCAGGGTCGAGCGGATAAACTCGCGTGCCAACTCCGTTTTCGGGTGGGCGAAGATGTCGCCGACCGGACCTTTCTCGACCAGCTCGCCACCACCGATGATCGCGACTTCGGAGCAGATGCTTTTTACCACGTCCATTTCGTGGGTGATCAGCAAAATGGTCAGGTTAAGCTTGCGGTTGATTTCTTTAAGCAGTGTCAGGATCGACTGGGTTGTCGCAGGGTCTAGGGCGCTGGTAGCTTCGTCACACAGCAGCACTTTAGGATCAGAAGCAAGCGCACGGGCAATCGCCACACGTTGCTTTTGTCCGCCACTCAAGTTCGACGGATAAGACTCGCTCTTGTCAGCCAAGCCAACCAACTCTAGCAGTTCATCGACCTTGGCTTTGATAGCGGCTTTGCTGCTTCCGGCCAGCTCGAGTGGCAGGGCAACGTTGTCGAAAACAGTACGGGATGACAGCAGATTGAAGTGCTGGAAGATCATGCCGATTTTACGGCGGGCCTGGGTCAGCTGCTGGTTTGATAGCTGGGTCAGGTCGGTACCATCGACAATGACATGGCCGCTGGTTGGGCGTTCAAGCAGGTTGACGCAACGGATCAGGGTACTCTTACCGGCACCGGAAGAACCAATTACCCCGAAAATAGTGCCTTGCTCAATGGTCAGGTTGATGTCACGCAGTGCGTGGATCTCCTTGGCCCCCTGATAGAAGACTTTATTGACTCTGTTTATTTCTATCATCGCTTTTCCCAAATCCTATACCGTGTTGATGACGGGCACGCCCATCAATGGCTGCGACCGGTATATTGTTATGTTGTGTATTGCATTTGCATTATTTTATTGATGCTTGAAGCCTGTCTGCCAATTGCATCTATGGCTTTGATGCTATGGGCTAACATAAATGAAGTCAATAGATATTTTTACGTCTGGACGTCTAAATGGCTTTATAGCCATAATGCCAGTGTGAGTATTATAGGTTGTTCTTCTTTATAGGGTTGAGAGAAACAGGTGAATCCCGTTGCCAGCCGTGCCATAATTTGGGGCATAACGAATACAGCGAGACAGAGGGCTGACGCTTGGCCAAACCAGCAGTTTTTATTGACCGTGATGGCGTGATTAATATCGATCACGGTTATGTCCACACTACCGATGATTTCGAATATGTCGAGGGTGTGTTTGAAGCCTGTAAGAAACTTAAGGCGATGGGGTACATGTTGGTGTTGGTTACTAACCAGTCCGGCATTGCCCGTGGCATGTACACCGAGGATGAGTTCCTGACCCTGACCGAATGGATGGACTGGAATTTTGTCGACAACGGTGTCGAGTTCGACGGTATCTACTACTGCCCACACCACCCAACGGAAGGTAAGGGTGATTACCTGCAGGATTGCAAGTGCCGCAAGCCAAAACCTGGCATGTTTATCTCTGCCCGTGATTTCCTCAAGATCGATATGGCTGGCTCGGTAATGATCGGCGACAAAGCCGATGATATTAAAGCTGCTGCGGCGGCTGAGGTAGGAACCAAAATTCTGGTCCGAACCGGCAAGCCTGTAACTGATGAGGGCGAACAATTGGCAGACGTTGTGCTTGATAGTGTGGTTGATGTACCAGCTTGGTTGGCTGCACGGTAATCCAGCGCCCAACATTGCTTTGTTATCCAGGCCGCATTCGCGGCCTTTGTTTTATCTTTTTCCTGCTAAATCTCTTCCTCTACGCCATTGTTATTATAAAGTTAAATTAACCAGTCGTTTTTCGACGCTGTTTTATCGCCATTGGTAAATGGTGGTATCGAGGTTATATACTTTGCCTGTTTAACATGGAGTAGTTAACACGTGCTGTCGTATTTCTTGCGTCGTTTGGCTTTGGTTATCCCGACGTTTCTGGGGATCACCATCCTTATCTTTGCCATTACCCGCCTAGTCCCGGGAGGGCCGGTTGAACGGATGCTGGCCAATATGCAGGCCCAGGGAGACGGGGCTGCGGCCATGACATCAGCAGGGGGTAACTCGGCGTTATCCGAAGATCAAATCGCCGAGTTGAATGCGTTTTATGGTTTGGACAAACCCGTCATAGAAGCCTACACCGACTGGATCGGGAAATTAATGGTGTTGGATTTCGGTGAGTCTACCCGTTATTACGAACCTGTGTCCGATATGATTGCCGAGCGGTTGCCGGTCTCGCTGTTCTACGGCGGCATGACATTTTTTATCAGCTATTTTATTTCTATTCCCCTTGGCTACTACAAGGCCCTCAAACATGGCTCGGTGTTTGATTCCGGTTCATCGATATTAATTTTTATTGGTTATGCCTTGCCCGGTTATGTTGTCGGGGTCCTACTTATTACGTTGTTCAGTTATCACCTTGAGTGGTTCCCGATGGGGGGATTTGTCGGTGATGACTTCGATGATTACGAGACTTTTTTGGAGCGGGCCAAGGATGTGATGTGGCATGCCGTGCTACCGCTGATCTGTTACCTCATTGGTGACTTTGCCACCCTGACAATGACGATGAAAAATAACCTGATGGAAAACCTTTCATCGGATTACATCCGTACCGCAATCGCGAAGGGGTTACCGTTCAAGAAGGCCGTTCGTAAGCATGCCCTGCGCAATAGCCTGATCCCGATTGCCAGTCACTTTGGCAACTCCCTGCTTTTTTTCATGACAGGTTCATTCTTGATTGAGGTGATTTTCAATATTGATGGTATTGGTTTGCTTGGCTATGAATCGATTATTGAGCGTGATTACCCGGTGGTGATGGGGATTGTCGCCATCAATGCAGCCATGTTGCTGGTGGGCAATATTATCTCGGATATTTGTGTTGCCTTGGTCGATCCTCGAGTGAAGTTTGGAGCCTGATCATGTTGAAGTTAAACCCGCTAACACTAAAAAAGATCAAGCGCTTCAAAGAAATCAAACGTGGATATTGGTCTTTCCTATTGCTGTCGTGCCTGTTGGTCATGTCACTGTTTGCTGAGTTACTGATCAACAGCAAAGCCTTGGTGGTGAAATATAACGGTGAATACAACTTTCCTGTTTTATCGGATGTTCGTTTGGCGACGGATTTTGGCCAGGCCGCTGCCGGTGAAGCGGATTACCGGCAATTGCAAAAAGCGTTCACTGAACAAGGCGGTGACAATTTCGTCATTATGCCGTTGGTACCGTGGAATCCTTATGAGCAGGACTTCTCGGGTGATTTTCCACCGACAGCCCCAAGTGTTACCGACAAGCACTATTTAGGCACGGATGTAATAGGCCGCGATATCCTTGCTCGTCTTGCTTATGGCTTTCGCACAGCGATGGGGTTTGCGTTGATCACTATGGTTATCTCCTATGCGATAGGAACGGCTGTCGGCTGTGCCATGGGCTTTTTCGGTGGCAAGTTTGATTTGTTTGTCCAACGCTTAATAGAGATATGGTCAATGGTGCCTTTCCTCTATGTGATCATGATTCTGGTGTCGATCACCCAGCCGACCTTCGCCTTGTTTGTTGCGATTAATGTGTTGTTTGGCTGGATGGGGATGACTTGGTACATGAGGACCATGACCTACAAAGAGTCGGCCCGGGAATATGTGATGGCGGCGAAAGCGCTAGGCGCTTCGACCATGCGGATCGTTTTTAATCACATTCTGCCAAATACCATGGTAATGATTGTGACGCTGGCACCATTTACCATCGCGGCAAACATTACCGCCCTTACCGCATTGGACTACCTTGGCCTAGGCCTTATGCCACCCACACCGAGTTGGGGGGAGTTACTCCAGCAAGGCAAATCGAACCTGGACTCGCCTTGGATAGTCACGTCGGTTGTCAGTGCGATTGTCTTGGTGTTGGTCATGGTGACCTTTATCGGTGAGGCGATACGGGCCGCCTTCGATCCGAAGAAATTTACCCGTTATGTTTAATCTTGGCTTGCAGTTGTCGGAATAAGGATATTGATATGAAAAACATGCTCAACATTTCAGCTGTTGCGTTACTTACTGCACTCGGTAGTTACGTGCAGGCTGCTGAGTTACCTGCTGGTTTGGCGTGGGAGTCAAACATGGAAGAGCCTTTGTTTGCTTCTTCAAAAGCCAAGTTTGGTGGCACTTTACGTACCCATATGGCGAGCTTCCCACAGACGCTACGCAGTGTCGGTCCGGATTCAAACTCTGGGCTGCGCCATTACTTTATGGATGGGGTACCGAAATTGGCTGCTCGCCACCCGAACACCGGGAAGTGGATCCCACAGCTTGCCAGCGAGTGGGCATTTGGTGATGACAACCAAACCGTTTACTTCAAGCTGGATCCCAAAGCCCGCTGGTCTGACGGCGAAAAGGTGACCGCCGATGATTACTTGTTCATGTTGAAGTACTACCGCTCTAAAGATATCGTTTCGCCGTGGTATAACGACTTTTTCACCAACAAAATCCAGGATGTCATTAAGTTTGATGATTTCACTATTGCCGTTAAGTCCGCAGTGAAACTGACGGATGATGAGTTGATGCTGCAGATAAACCTGCCAAGCAACGGCCTTCAACCTCGCCCTGAGCACTTCTTTAAGCCCAAAAAAGACGAGAACAATGACGGTATCGATGATGACTTCGTCCGCCGCTACAACTTCAAAAGTGAGCCGACGACCGGGCCTTATTACATGGATAAGGTCAAAAAAGGCAAGAGCGTGACCTTCAAGCATGTCGGAGAAGACTGGTGGGGATACAGCAACCGTTACTACCAAAACCGCTACAATGTGGAAAAAGTCCGCTTCACCGTGATCCGTGATAGCGACATTGCTCGCAAGCACTTTGAAAAAGGCAATCTCGATACGTTCGGCCTGGTACTGCCAAGCCTGTGGCATGAAAAAGCCAATACCAAACCGTACCAGGATGGTTATATCCATAAGTTTTGGGGGTTCAACCAGGTTGTACAGGGAGCGGGTGGATTGTGGATGAATACAGCCCAACCACTGCTGGATGACCGTAATGTGCGTGCGGGTGTGACATACGCGACGGATTTTGATGGCATGATTGCCAATGTGCTGCGAGGTGATTATTCGCGTAAGCCGCACGGTATGGGCTTCGGCCATGGCGGTTATGACCGTAGTGACAATAAACCACCTGCGTTCGATCCTAAACTGGCGGCAGAGTATTTTGACAAGGCTGGTTTTGACAAAATTGGGCCGGACGGCATCCGGGTCAACGCGAGTGGTAAGCGTTTGAGTTTTGCGATTACCTATAGCTTCCAGCCCCATACCCCTCGAATTGCTTATCTCAAAGAGCAGGCAAAGCAAGCAGGCTTGGAATTCACCTTGAACCTGATCGATGGCTCTTCTGCTTTTAAATATGTGCTAGAGAAGAAACACGACTTGGCTTTCCTCAATATGAGTGGTGGGGAGATCCCAGCTTACTGGGAATACCTACATTCTGTGAATGCCAAGCCGCAAACCAACAACCATACCAACTACCGCTCTCCAGAGATGGATGAGTTGATTGATAGCTATAGCAAAGAATTCGATCTGGAAAAGAAGCAGGCCATTTCCCATCAAATCCAGAAAATCGTTACGGATGAATACCTGATTGTCCCTGGATATATGGTGCCATACACCCGTGAAGGGTACTGGCGTTGGATGAAGTATCCTACCCCTGCCATGACAAAAAACACCGAAGTCATGTTCTCTGTGGTTGACCTGGCCACCTTCTGGATTGATGAAGATGAAAAAAAAGCCACGCAATCAGCCATGAAAAAAGGCAAAACGTTCGAGCCGATCACAGTGATCGATGATGCCTATAAGCTGTAAGGTCAGTAGCGTATGCAAGATGATGTGATTTTAAGTGTGCGTGATTTGGAAACGGAGTTCACCACGGATGATGGGGTCGTCAAAATTCTCCATGGCGTCAATTTTGATGTCCGTATGGGCAGGACGTTGGGGATTGTTGGCGAGTCAGGCTGTGGCAAAAGTGTCACCGCAATGTCGATCATGGGCCTGCTGCCGAAACCCTACGGAAAAGTCGTGAGCGGTAAAATTCTATATCGCGGCACAGACTTGGTAACCTTGCCCCCCCAAGAAATGTATGCCATGCGGGGTAACCGTATCGCGATGATTTTCCAAGATCCGATGACCGCGCTCAATCCCGTGCATTCGATAGGTAGCCAGTTAAACGAAGTGCTCGAACTACACCGGCCAGAATTAAGTCGTGGGGAGAGAAGCCAGTACTCTCTTGAAATGCTCAAGAAGGTCAAAATTCCGATGCCGGAAAAAAGGCTAAAGGAGTATCCACATAATTTATCAGGCGGTATGCGCCAGCGTGTCATGATCGCCATGGCGCTGGCATGTAAACCTGACATACTTATTTGTGATGAGCCAACAACGGCGCTGGATGTAACGGTGCAGGCTTCGATACTGGAGTTGATCTATGAGCTTCAACTGGATACCGGGATGTCTGTGATCTTCATTACTCATGATCTCGGGGTTGTGGCAGAGATCTGTGATGATGTTGCCGTAATGTATGGGGGTAAAGTGGTGGAGTTTGCCGATATCTTTGAGTTGTTCGATAACCCACAGCACCCTTATACCGAGCGACTGATGGGGTTAATGCCGAGTTTGGATAGCGAACCCAAACAGCCCATAGAGATTAAACCCATAGATATTACCTTGTTCCCTGAATTTAAGGGCTAGGCTGAGCGACAAAGAGAGGATGTAATGACCGAGCTACTAAGGATAGAAAACCTCAAGCAGCACTTTGTCTCGGGCAAGGGGATATTCAAAAGAGGCTACACCGTTAAAGCCGTCGACGGGGTATCTTTCTCTATTTCTCAGGGGGAAACTCTCGGGCTGGTGGGAGAGTCAGGTTGTGGTAAGAGCACACTTGGACGGACGATCCTCAAACTCTATGAGCCAACCGAAGGTAAGATTTACTTTGAAGGCAAAGATATTACCCAGCTCTCTACCAGAGAAATGCGTCCGCTACGTAAGGAGCTACAAATTATCTTTCAAGATCCGATGGAGTCGCTTAACCAGCGCCACACTATAGGTATGATTTTGGAAGAGCCTTTTATCATCCACAATATCGGCACGCCCGTTGAACGGAAGCAATGGGTGAATGAGCTATTGGTGAAAGTCGGTTTGCCTGAAGAAGCCGCTAATCGGTATCCCCATGAGTTCTCGGGAGGGCAACGACAACGAATAGGGATAGCCCGGGCTATTGCACTTAAACCCAGACTACTTATTTGCGATGAATCAGTATCGGCTCTCGATGTCTCGGTTCAGGCCCAGATCCTCAATTTACTGCTGCAGCTCCAGCAGGAGATGAACCTAGCGATTATCTTCATTTCCCATGATCTCTCGGTGGTTAAGCATATTTCCGATCGGGTTGCGGTAATGTATTTCGGCAAAATCGTTGAAATGGGCGATGCTAGGGAGATTTATGCCAACCCGCAAGCGGAGTACACCAAGAAATTACTTTCGGCAATCCCTATCACTCACCCAAAAGACAGGAAACGTAAGAGGCGAACGGGGAATAGCTCCAATGTAGCGTAATTGGGTAGATGAAAAACGGAGCGTTGATTACGCTCCGTTTTTCATTTTATTTATTTCTCTCAGCGCCATTCGAGCTGGTTTTTACTCAAAATAAACAGCTTTGGGTTAAAAAGTAGTCGAACGGTTTGTTTGGGGCAATTTTTGTTGATTTAGGCCTTGTCAGAATGAATCAAGTCTCTATAATGCCGCCTCACTGACACGGAGAACGGCAACTTAAGCCGCTAACCAATCAGTATTGTTCTTTAACAATTTGACCACACAATCTGTGTGGGCACTCGTGAAATGATAGTCAACAAAAGAATTATCAATGAAACTGAGTGACCAAATCGATTCGCTTCTTTTTAAGAAGAGTATCGGC
>NZ_JACSOF010000034.1:0-48161 GCF_014349205.1 Photobacterium sp. BZF1 | reverse complement strand
GGTTTACAAAATGAAATATTTAGACGGGGAAATTAAAAAATTCAGATGGAAATAAAAATATAAAGAATTTTATGAGGCACATACTTTGTACGCATGAATAATACCCTTAACTCGGGTTTTTCTTCAAGTCTTTTCTGTCTAACCGATAAAAGAAAACCTTTTGCTACATAACCCAGCAAAAGGTTACATTTAAAAACAATTCAAAAACACTTTTACTCTTTTAAATCAGTATTTTGCATCCCACAGCACATTAATCGCCAAAATTGGTTAAGCTACCATTAACCTTTAATCGCCAGATAAAAACCGACATCTGCAACATGTGTTTCAATATCATAACTATGATACAACTCGAAACATGGCCGTTGATCCAGTTCAAGCCCTGCCTGCTTTGCCCTTTGTTTTAATGCATTCCAATATTCCGCATACTCACTTTTTTGCCTAACTATATCCCTATGGGTACAGTATTTACCTTCTGGCAATATTTGTATTTCTACCTCTCCTGACGGCAGTGTTCCTGCTGGTACGGTTAAGCATATATCCGTCCGACATTTCGCCGGTTCTGTCTTATCAGGATCGTCATGATAAATAAATAAGCATTGCCCGCCCTGCAAACCATTTTCACCAGCCCAGCGATAAACTTGGTCGACGGCAGGTTCATAGTTCTCGCCATACGGGCCTGTAACTCTTATGAATGCCAGGTAAGTTTGAGCAATCTTTTCGCTTTTCATGTCATTACCTACACAACGGACTAGTATTAGTGGTGTCTATTCAAAAACAACGTATACCGTTAATAAGGTTAGCCTATGTTTGAGTGGCTCAAGAACATCTTTAACCCTGCTCAACCCGAGCAGGACAATATCGTTGACCAGCACACCCCTGACGAAGAAGATGACAGATTAGACCGTTACGCCAAAGGAAGTCCGGGCGAAGACAACTCGTATGACGGGACCCATGACGGCGATGGTGATAGCGGAGATTGAATAATGGATCTATTCGACCAACAAAAGAGGCTATCCAACTAGCCTCTTTTTCATTTGCTAACAAATGAACATGAAACCTAGCCAACTTACCTTTATAATGCCCCTTTGTTTCTTTTGTAGCGCTGCTCTGTAAGTCATGGCCAAATCAAAACCTGTCGTCAGCATTGAGACCTATGGTATCCATACCACCTGGGATGCTGAGTCCAAGCACCTCCCAAAAATCAAGACCTTCACCACCGATGTGCCAGCAGAAATAGACATCGAGTTCGGCTTTACTGTCAATATTAAGAAAGCCCGTGGCGAGAAGATCCGCTATTGTATTTACCATCCGGGGATCACCGACGAAGATGGTGACGAGTTGGATCCGTTCGACGGCGAATTGCACGTCCGTACCAACGACTGGGATTTCTACTTGGGAGACACGATTTGGGAACCCATTGCCAACAAAATTGGCAAATGGCGCATGACGATAGAACTCGGTGGTAAGGTCGTGGCGGAAAAGACATTCAATCTATACGCCAGAGACGAAGCTGACTTTTGGAAAAAGCGCGGCTACTAATTTACAGAAAAAACAACATAAACAATAATTTGCTAGGTTACTAATGTATACACAACATCCTGCTGATACGGTTATCGTTCTCGACTTTGAGACGACCGGTCTTTCACCTAACATGGGCGACCGTGCAATAGAAATTGGTGCTGTCAAAATTCAAAATGGCATCGTTATCGATCAATTCCAGCAATTGATGAACCCAGGCTTTCGAGTCAGCAGCTTTATTGAAGGATACACAGGTATCACCAACAAAATGTTGGAATCTGCCCCTAGTTGCCATGCGGTGATGGATGAGTTTGCTGATTTTATCCAAGGTTATAACCTTATCGCCCATAACGCTTCTTTTGACCAACGCTTTCTAGATGCCGAATTGGGGATGTTAAACCGCCAATATACCGGTAACTTCGTGTGTTCGATGCTATTGGCTCGCCGCCTATACCAAGAGGCACCGAACCATAAACTGGGCACTTTGGTTAACGAGTTGGATATCCCCAATGATGGTACCTTCCACCGGGCGTTAGCTGATGCCGAAATGACGGCAAGACTGTGGTTACGTTTAGTGAACGAAGTCAAAGACAAAACCAATTTACAATCTGTCTCATTTGATGTGATGCACAAGCTAAGCAAGACCAGCAAAGCATCAGTACCAGCCTTATTTAGAAAGCTGGCAGCTTAATTTCTGTTCTAAGGCCAATTTGCTCATTTCATCGCAGAGTTCAAATAATACCCAAGCCAATATGCTTGGGTATTTCCTAAACGACTAATAATGTTGGACTTGGTCTCCTATTGACAGTTACAGCAATTTAGCTTGCAACCACATTGAAATATCATTGATTTGTGGATAACACACCTGATGCTCCATAGGGTACTCTCGCCAGTTAGGATTAAATCCAAGCGCTTTGAGGGCATCTAACGCATCACTCCCCATAGCAGGTAATACAACAGGATCATGGCTACCATGCATTATCTCAATATCTAGCTTCTTGTTGGCACTATTTGGTTCAATATCATTCACTGTAGGAAAATACGTTGAGAGTGCGAGAAGTCCAGCTAATGGCTTGGGATAGGTTAATGCAACTTGATAGGCAACTGCGCCGCCTTGCGAGAAGCCAGCCAGAACAATCCGTTCACTGCTGATACCACTCGCAATTTCATGGTCCACCAACTTTGCTATTGCATCAGCCGAATTGATCAACTGTTGCGTATTAAGTTTACGCCCCGCACCCATCTCCAGAATGTCATACCATGCTGGCATGACCATACCGCCGTTGATAGTGACAGGAATCGATGGAGAGTGCGGGAAAATAAACCGGATGGCTGCGTCTTCTGGCAGCTTCAACTCCGGTAAGATTGCTTCGAAGTCGTGACCATTAGCGCCAAGCCCGTGAAGCCAGATAACCGATGCTGTGGGAGTAACTAGAGGTTCGACAACCACGGAAGATAACATGCGGGTCATTGAGATTAAATCCTGTAATCAACTGAGACGAAGACTCCAATATAATGTATCCATATAAAACAAAGCCACTCTAACTGTCGGGATCAAGACTTATATCCCATAGGTTAGAGCAGCCAGTTATGGTCATCACTCAGGCACTACCCGAGCTGTTCGGCCATCGACATTGACCCTGACCCGTTGACCCACTGTGAACATCATATTTGGATTGGCTTCTTGAACAATCGCGATGGTTTCACCTGTATCATCCATCTTGATAGTCAAATTGACACCATTACGACGAGTCACTCCTTCAGCAGCTTTACTACCGGCGTAGCCACCGAGTACACCACCACCGATAGCAGCGATATCTGAACCAGAGCCGCCACCTATTTTAGAACCGAGAATACCACCTACAGCGGCACCTGCTATCGCACCAACCGCTTGGCCTTCGCCTTCAATGGTGACGGGTTCTGTCTTCATCACAACACCATAACGCACCTGCTGAATAGTACGGGTATCTGCGACCCCATAAGAATCACCATAAGGATTACTCGAACACCCTGCCAGTCCCATCCCCATCAAACCAAACAGCAACACTACCGGATAAAACAACTTCTTCATGCCGACACCTTTTCTCACAGTGGATCCTGATTTAAGTATAGCGGTAGCTTTTCAAGGCTCTAGCAAGGAGATGTGTATAAAGATCCCGCAACCGGATGTAAGGGAGTGCTACTAGTTCAAAAATAAATTGCATTTTTTTACTAAAACTATAACTTGTTTACACTCCTCGACGATAAAGCCCTCAACGCTGTGGCTTAGATACAAGCAATGAAAACGTCCCTTTCACTTCCCAAGTTCATCACGCTGTTTTTTGGGTTATCGCTCGTATCGCTTTCTACCTATATCAGCTTTCTTTTCCAGCCTGGCTTTGAACACAGCCGTTTCCATTTGGCACTGGTCGTAGAATCATCGGAACAGAGATTAGGTGATGAAGAGGAATGGTATTTTTCGACACTGCACAAGCATGAGCCAATTGGTTGGATCACGATCAGCTCTCCACCCACTTCGCAAAGGCACCTCGAATTACCACAGCGCTCGCTACCACTTGAATCTTGGTCGCATACCTCGGCAAGACGGCTTTTAGTTATGCAATGGGTATTAGTCGCTATGGCAATTATTGCCATTCCTATTAGTGCCTACAAACTAGTGAAAACCAAACACCGGCTAGGAGGATGGAAAGAAGCCAACCTCCAGTTCCGCAGTATTGTTCAACACCAATAATGTATTGAATCTACCCGTTATATTTTGCCCTACGGGGCTAACGTGCGTAATGGATGCCATTACGCAGATTGCTATTGCTTACGATTCAATAAATTATGCTTAACTACAGACCCAGAATTGATTACCCCTTGCTGATTGCTATCAGCCTACTGATTTTACTTGGTTCCCTCACCGTATGGAGTGCCAGCGGATTTAGTGAGCCTATGCTCGAAAGGCACCTTGTTCGTGCCGTAGTGGCTCTGTGCTGCCTAGTTGTAATGTCGGCTATTCCACCAATCAAGTACCAACATGCCGCTCCCTACCTTTATGGTTTGGCGATTGTATTACTGCTAGGCGTTATCGTTATGGGAGATAGTACCAATGGTTCTCAGCGTTGGCTCGCCATTGGCCCTGTTCGTTTCCAACCTTCAGAACTCGTTAAAGTTGCCATTCCTATGATGGTAGCCTGGCTTTTGGTTGTTGATGCTGGTCGGCCTGATCTGAAAAAAATTGGCCTCTGTTTGCTGGTAACTGGGGTACCGGCAGGCCTTATATTTATTCAACCCGACCTTGATGGCGCCATTTTTACCATTATCTATGCGTTATTTGTGCTCTATTTTGCCGGAATGAGCTGGAAAATCATTGGTTCATTCCTTGGCGGTATTGCCACGGCAGCCCCACTATTGTGGTTCTTCGTGATGGAGGCATATCAGAAAAAGCGAGTCACCCAATTTCTTGACCCAGAATCAGATCCGCTTGGTGCCGGCTATCAGATAATCCAATCTCTGATTGCCATCGGCTCTGGAGGGATCAAAGGCAAAGGGTGGACCAATGCAACCCAGGGACATCTGGGTTTCATCCCGGAAAGTCATACTGACTTTATTTTCTCGACCTATGCCGAAGAATGGGGCTTTATTGGTAGCCTGATTCTACTCGGTTTGTACCTGTTTATTACCGGACGTGTAATTTGGCTAGCCTGCCAGTGTGAATCGCCGTTCAACCGGTTGGTCAGCGGCGCGTTGTCTTTAAGCTTCTTTCTCTATGCATTTATCAACATGGGGATGGTGAGTGGTGTATTGCCGGTAATGGGAAGCCCGCTACCCTTCTTCAGTTACGGTGGTACCGCGATGATCACCCAGGGGGTTTGCTTCGGTATCATCATGTCGTTGTGTTTGTATAAACCCTATAAGAGTAAATAACTATTAGAGTCAATATCTTATGGTGAGAACAGTAGGCTCAAGTTTCAAAAACGCATAAATACATCCATGTAGCTCCGACCCGCCATCCCTGGCGGGTAGGTTTTGAAACTTAACCCTACTGCTCTCTAAATTAATCGGTTCTTAGACCTGCTTACTTCACAAAATACATATCCTTGGCATAAATATTCCCCTTCGGATTGTTGACTGGGAAGCCTTTCAAATCCGCTTTGACCAAACGGGTGTGGTTATAGTGATAAAGCGGGATCACTGGCGCGGCATCGTTCAAGATAGCTTCCGCCTGATGGTACAGGTCATAGCGCTCGCTTTGATCCGAAGCCGATGCAGCCTTGGCGAGCAGATCATCAAACTTGCTATCGCAATATCCCGTCTCGTTGCTGACATGACCGCATTGAAA
This sequence comes from Photobacterium sp. BZF1, assembly GCF_014349205.1. NCBI lineage: Bacteria > Pseudomonadati > Pseudomonadota > Gammaproteobacteria > Vibrionales > Vibrionaceae > Photobacterium > Photobacterium sp. BZF1. The sequence continues at coordinate 42,319 of NZ_JACSOF010000034.1, read as the reverse complement.
GCTACCCAATACCGATGAAGGCTCGGCGAAATCCCCGAAGGCATAAGAGCGGGCGACAGTAAAATCACCGGCTGTTTTAGCCGATAAGTACGCGTTCCACTCCATGTTGTTCAGCTGGACATTAACACCCAATGGCTTCCACATTGATGCAATAGCCAAAGCAATTTTCTTGTGATTCTCGCTGGTGTTATAGGTCAACTTGATTGTCAGCGGCTTGCTTGGGCCATAGCCAGCCTCAGCCAATATGGCTTTAGCTTCATTGAGTCGCTCTTTACTTACTGTGCTCTTAAATGAAGGTACCGCTCCTTCGTAACCGGCAATAATATCCGGCACGACAGAATAAGCGGCAGGTTCACCTTGCCCTGTCACTTTATCGACCAATATTTCACGATCGATTACCATACTCAGCGCCCTGCGCACATCGGCATTGTCGAAAGGTGCAACGCGGGTATTGAATGCGTAGACATAAGAGCCCAGTAACCGTAGTGCTTGAATTTGCTCAGGGCTTTCTTTGATAAGCTTTTGGTAATACTCCAGCTGCACCCTATTGGTCATGTGGATTTCACCGGCTTGATACCGGGTTAGCTCAGCATTCTGCGACGAAAGCGCAAGGTAGGTCACCGCATTAATCACGGTGCTGTCATTATCACGGTATTGCTCGTTTCGAACGACGTCCACTTTTTCATTCGGCACCCATTGTTTGAGCTTATAGGCACCATTGGAAACAAAATGCTCGGCACGGGTCCAATTGTCACCATATTGTTCAACTGTTGACTGCGGCACCGGGAAAAACGTTTTGATACTCATCATACTGATGAAATACGGTGTCGGGCGGGTCAGTGATACCACAAGGGTGTTCTGGTCAGAAGCCTTCACTCCCAGTTCAGAAGAAGGCTTGTCGCCAGCGACAATTTCATCCGCATTGACGATATTTGCTGTCTGGAAGTTAAAACCTGTGCTGTTACCGGTTTTGCTGTCTATCGCACGCTGCCAGGCATAAACAAAATCATTCGCCGTTAATGGCGATCCGTCTGACCATTTCAAGCCATCTCGTAAAACGAAGGTTACGGTTTTACCGTCTTCAGATACTGACCAAGATTGTGCCTGTCCGGGGATAGTTTCGCCTGTTAGATTCTCGATCACCAAGCCCTCGAAAAGATCATTGACGATCACATCACCTGGGCTACCTGAGCCAACAAAACCGGGATCGACAGTATCAGGTTCAGCACCATTGGCCCGAACCAAATGCTGACTGTTTGCCAGTTCAACGCCCGCAGGGACATCAGCGGCAATCAAATTAAATGAAGGGAGAGCAAGTGCTGCACTAATAGCTGCGGAGAGAACGTACTTTTTCACTACAAAGTCCTTTTTCGAATATTACGTGTTACTTCCTGTTGTCAGAATGACCTATAAATAGAACGCTATATTGTTCTACAAATCAATAAGCAATCCCACGTAAATCATAACTTGGAGTTTTTATTTTAGTGAATAAGCAATTCTGGATAACAACACTGAAAACTCCCCTCAGGACAGCGTAGATTTCTGCATTGCCACTATAAATTTGAAGTGATGCGCGGCACGAGGCCGCGCAAATGTCATCGCTAGGATTTCTCTACGAAAAATAGATCTTTTGCGTAAATGTTCCCTTTCGGGTTGTTATCAGGGAAGCCTTTAAGTTCGGGTTTAACCAAACGTGTATGGCTGTAATGATAAAGAGGGATCACCGGTGAAGCCTCATTAAGAAGTGCTTCTGCCTGATGGTACAACTGATATCGTTCGGCTTGGCTGCTAGCCTCACCTGCCCTTTTCAATAAATCATCAAAACGGCTATCGCAGTATCTTGTTTCATTGTTACTGTGGCCGCACTGGAATCGTGCCAACATTGCGTAAGGTTCGGCAAAATCCGCAAAGGCATATGAGCGAGCAACACTATAATCACCGGTTGTTTTGGCAGCAAGGTAAGCATTCCACTCCATATTCTCAAGCTCAACCTTTACGCCTAGTGGCTTCCACATTGCCGCGATAACCAAGGCTATTTTCTTATGGCTCTCGCTGGTGTTGTAAATCAACCGGACGGTTAAGGGCTTATCTGGCCCATAGCCGGCACTTGCCAGCAATGCCTTCGCCTGTTCTATTTTCTGCTTGCTATCGACACCTTTGAACTGTGCAACAGCTCCTTCATACTCAGCAATCAGATCCGGGACGACACCATAAGCAGAGGGCTCTCCCTGACCAATAATTCTCTCGACCAACAATTCACGATCAATCACCATACTTAGCGCTCTTCTAACATCAGCATTATCAAAGGGAGCGACTTCAGTATTAAATGAATAAATGTAAGATCCCAAGGTCCGCAACACCTGAATCTGCTCAGGGCTTTCCTTCATCAATTTCTGGTAATACTCAAGCTGGACATTGTTGGTCATATGAATTTCGCCCGCTTGATAGCGGATATATTCAGCATTCGGTGACGCCAGAGCAAGGTATGTGACCTTTTCAATGATGGTCTTGTCGTTATCCCAGTATTGTTGGTTTCGAATAACATCCACTTTTTCATTAGGGACCCACTGCTGGAGAGTATAAGCACCATTGGAAACAAAAAACTCAGGGCGGGTCCAGCTATCACCATGTTTTTCCACTGTCGCTTTCGGCACTGGGAAAAACGTCTTGATACTCATCATGCTGATAAAATAGGGTGTGGGTTTATTAAGGCGCACTTCGAATGTCAGTGGATCCAATACCCTGACACCCAACTCTTTAACAGGCGCATTACCAGCAATAATTTCTGCAGCGTTGACTATGTTCGCCGTCTCAAGGTTAAAGCCCGTAACATTGCCAGTTGCTGGGTTTACTGCCCGCTGCCAGGCATAAACAAAGTCTTCAGCAGTCAAGGCAGTACCGTCAGACCAGTTCAATCCTTCTTTGAGAAAGAAAGTGATGGTCTTTCCATCTTCGGATACTTTCCACGCCCTTGCCTGCCCAGGGATCTCACGGCCCTCACTGTCTTCAATCACTAATCCTTCGAACAAATCATTGATAATCACATCCCCCGGAGTATTAGATTGCACAAATCCAGGGTCAACCGTGGCAGGTTCGGCGCCATTTGCCCGCACCATGTGTTGCTGCTCGGCTAATTGTGTACCAGACGGGATTAATGCTGCATGAAGAGTAGGAGATGATGTAAGGAAAGCTGCGCTGATCACAGCAGAGATAAGTTGCTTTTTCAAAATCAAACCTATGACGTTATTGTATTTATCAAATACTCAAGAGAGTGCATAACAAATATCGCCAAGTTATTGCCAATGCAACATAATCAATTTTTTATTATCTAATTTTGCGACTCATTTGACCTTGTTACTGAGTTGAAAATAAAAAACAATCTTGTGCAACATAGATTTGTTATATAATAGATTTCGAACCATCCATTACAGCTATTTTTAGCCCTATAAACTTAACTAAAGTGTTTTTCATTGTGCTTATAACTTCTGAAGATATATACGACACCAATCGCCTAATTGAATATATCAGCACACATCATGGTGAGCTTTTAGCCAGAAAAACCACCATCACCGAAGGCCAAACCTTACTCAATCAGGGGCAACAAGTTGATCAGTTGATCTTCATACTCTCTGGTGAAATATCGTTAAGCCGCCAAACAATACATGGTAGACGGTTCCAGCTCGGTACCTACAGTCACAATGGTTTCCTTGGCCTTATGGAACTTTTTTCAGAGAAACCATGCTTTTATACCGTAACAGCCAACACTGAATGTTCCGGCTTACTGTTTGATGCCAAGCAGTTCACCCAACTGATTTATCAAACACCTGAGCTTGCTAAGTTTGTTTTCAAACACATCACATCTAAGTGGTATCTATCAGTAGAAAAGATGACTCGTAATATGCTCCATACCATCAAATACTGTGTCATTGATGAGTTACTCGCCTTCGATCAGCAGCAACGAGGGGAAAAGCTGATCGTCAATAAATCATTGGAGTCAGAACGTTTAGGCACCAGTATCCGTGTATATAACAGAATAATTAAACAGCTTCAGGTCGAGGGAGCAATCGAGGTTGGAAGAAATTATATTCAGGTCATCAATCGTGACCTATTAAAAAGAATACTTGAAAGCGAAGTTGATAAATAATTGGCCTAGCTAAAGGCCAATTAAGTTATCGCTATCTTGGCAATTAGTTCCAGCGCTCGTGCTTGAGCATATCTTCCGTTGTGAAGTTCGGGTAAGCCTGCTCCCACATCTTCAAACCATTATATTCATCACTTGAGTATTGTTTGAAGAATGCATCTAGGTCAGCAATCATCTTCACACGTAACTCTTCACGAGGAGGTTCAGACAAGTAACGCTCTCCCATCGGGTTACTTAGATCATACCAATGATCTTCTGGCTCTTTATTCACTTCTGGGTTCGGATAATAACGAATAAGCTTCCAATGGCCGTTAGAGATCATCCTGGAATTACCACGCTCTGCAAATTGATATTCGCGCCAATCACGTACCCGCTCACCCTTAAGCATTGGCAGCAAAGTTTTACCCGGCCCATAACTGGAATCATAAGTCTGGTTCTGGCCTGCGGCTAAGTCCAATACGGTTGCATGAAGATCAATCAAATCCACAAACTCTCCACGAACTTGTTTTGGCCTAACATACTTTTCAGGGCCTGATACAACAAACGGGATACGCACTGTCTCTTCATAGTAATTATATGGGAATGACGCATTAACCTTACCGTACAATCCATACTGTCCCATCAGTAAGCCATGGTCAGAAACGAATGCAATCACAGTATTGTCGAGTAAATCTCGCCCTTCCAGACCATCAATTAATTTACCCAATTGATCGTCTAGTAGCGTTACCGCAGCTAAATACTGAGCTAATTTCTCTTCATGAGCATCAGGGACTAAAGTAAAGTCACTCATATGCTCGAGTACCGAATTTCCACCAAATGCCACAACTTTATGTGCAATGCCGCGGTATTTGGTTACCAAACGCTCAGGAAGTCCTTCGAACGGAAAGTGAGGCTCTACATAGTTTAAGCTTACAAAGAAAGGTTGCTCACTGTCTTGGTCGATAAACTTCAATGTTTCATCCGTTAAAAACTGCGCTTGAATCCCTGTGTACTCCATGTTTTCGCCATCGCTAGAAAACAATACCGTACCAGAGTGCAAATATTGGTTTTTCCAGCCAGCCTCAAGCGCATCGTAACTCAACCAACGATCAAACCCTCTAATAGGATCTTTACTATCGGTGGTTGCATGCCATTTACCCATCAAGGCCGTACGGTAGCCTTCATCTTTCATTCGCTCAGAAAGTAACTTCTCGCCATCAAGCCAATTGGCATCGAATTTAGGGTCTTCAGCCAAGAAGTCATAGACCCCATGCTGCGATGGCATTTTACCAGTATGAAACGATGCCCGAGCAGCTGAACTGACTGGAGCAGGTGTCATACCGTTTTCAAAACGAACACCATTCTCCGCCAAATAATCCAGGTTCGGGGTTTCGATTATATCTTGGTTGCGAAAGCTGGTTGCCCACTGACCTAAATCATCAGCCATAATCACAATGATATTTGGCTGCTCATTGGTACTCACATTTTCAGTTGCTTGGGCAAAAGGCGAACAAGACAACGCCGCCAAAGCACACCCTTTGGCAATGGCATTTAATTTAAACATGGTACGTACTCCATTTACTGCTGTTGAGATTCTTTCTTATGAATAATTTGCATGATTGCTGCTGGTGGATAGTTATTCAGATACAGCTTTTTCATTAACGCCATATACGGGTGGGAATATTGAAAGAACGCTTTATAGCCTGGACAAAAATAATTTTGATCCGGCTTCCCAGATGACGAAATGGCAAAGCGGTGCTTAGGGCAGCCGCCATGACAAAGTGAGCGAAATTCGCAACGGCGACAATCGGTAGACAAGGTGTCAGATTTAGCTAAACCAAACTGCCGGTTACGCTCACTATTGTTCATTTGCGTAATTGTTGTTTCTTTTATATTTCCCAGCTTATATTCGGGATAAACATAGTGGTCACAACTATATACATCACCGTTTGCTTCAAGGGCAAAAGCACTTCCGCACTGGGGAGAAAAAACACAAATTTGCGCAGGTTGCTCGCAGGTCAAAGCAAAGGTATTTTCAAACATCTGGATATACACGTTTCCGATATCGACTCTAACCCACTCATGGAATATTTGAATCAGAAACTCACCGAAAGCTGTGGGTTCAACAGACCAATCACAAAGTTCCCCAGCAACTTTGCTTTCAGGGTATATCAGGGTTAACCCACTGCCTGTAGTCTCGGTTGCTTTTCTCTCAACCAGCGGAATAAATTGCATGTGTCGGCTGCCTAATTGCTTTAGGTAGCGATATACTGTGAGAGCTTGGTGAACATTCGCCTTGCTCACCACTGTTAAGGTATTAAATTCAATCTTGTATTTTTTGAATAACAAGATTGCGCCTTCGACTTTAGCGTGGGTGGGTTTGCCAGAACGATTCTTTCGATAAATATCGTGAAGTCCAGCCGGACCATCAATTGAAATACCGATCAGAAAATCATGCTGCTTAAAAAAAGCACACCATTTTTCATCAATCAAAATACCGTTGGTTTGAAAAGTATTAATTATCTTCTTACCCTTAGCGTATTTCTGCTGCAACAGTACTGCCTGCTCAAAAAACGTGAGGCCACGTAAAGTTGGCTCCCCGCCTTGCCAAGCAAAGACAACTTCATTTCCACTTTGGGCTTCTATATGCTGCTGGATGTATGTGTCTAAGGTTTGTTCCCCCATCATCCAATCTTGACCGCGCTCAGGATAAAGTTTTTCTTTTTCCAAATAGAAGCAATAGGAGCAATCTATATTGCATTTTGAGCCTGTTGGTTTGGCCATCACATGACAGCCTGAAGGTTTCCAAGTTTGTGTAATCATCCGCAACATCACCAGCACATATAAACGTTTGCGTGCGGATGTTAGAAAAGTTCAAACCTGATAAATAGGACATTTGTCCAAAACGGTATATCTCTTTTTATTCTGTGATTTATGGCCACTTTTTCTCTTTTGACGCCTCGCTTCACTGTAAAGTGATTAAACATTTGCCATAATTTCGAATTGTTCCAACACTAATCAAGGAAGAAAGAACGATATGAAAGACGAAACGCTCTCGATACATTGCGGCTACGAGACCTGCCCGACGACCAAATCTGTAGCGACTCCTATTTACCAGACTGTGGCGTACGAATTTGACGATGCCCAGCACGGTGCCGATCTATTCAATCTGGAAGTACCGGGCAACATCTATACCCGCATCATGAACCCGACCAATGATGTGCTGGAAAAACGTATGGCCGCACTCGAAGGCGGTATAGCTGGACTTGCTGTCAGCGCAGGGAGTGCCGCTATCAACTATGCTGTCCAGACCCTTGCCGAAACGGGCGATAATATCATTTCTACCCCACAGCTTTATGGTGGAACCTACACCCTGTTTGCCCATATGCTGCCAAAACAAGGGATAGAAGTTCGTTTCGCCCCAGATGACAAACCCGAGAGCCTTGCAGCACTTATCGACGAGAAAACCAAAGCAGTTTACTGTGAAAGTATCGGTAACCCTGCTGGCAATATTATCGATTTGGAAAAAATAGCCGAGCTTGCCCACCAGCAGGGCGTACCCGTTATTGTCGACAACACTGTTGCGACGCCTGCACTATGCAAACCCATCGAGTTTGGCGCAGATATCGTGGTTCATTCCCTGACCAAGTATGTAGGCGGCCATGGCACTACCTTGGGCGGTATGATTATCGACTCAGGAAAATTCCCTTGGGCTAAATTCAAAGACCGCTTCCCAGTATTCAACCAGCCAGAAGCTTCTTACCACGGCGTGATCTATACCGAAGCCTTCGGTGAAGCGGCATTTATAGGACGCGCTCGTACTGTTCCCCTTCGCAATACCGGCTCGGCGCTTTCGCCGATGAATGCCTTTATGCTATTGCAAGGGCTGGAAACTCTCCCCCTACGTATGGAACGCCACACTGAAAATGCGCTTAAAGTTGCTGACTACCTAAAGCAACATGAGAAAGTAAGCTGGGTGAGTTATGCCGGTCTATCTGACTCGCCATATTACCCACTGGCCGAGAAGTACATGAAGGGTAAACCATCGGCAATCCTCTCCTTTGGTTTGAAAGATGGCTACGATGCTGGTGTTCGCTTCTACGATGCACTGAAAATCTTCAAGCGCTTGGTTAATATTGGTGATGCGAAGTCACTGGCTTGTCACCCGGCTTCGACTACTCACCGCCAACTTAGTGAGAGTGAACAGGCTCAAGCCGGTGTCAGTCCAGAAATGATCCGCCTGTCTGTCGGTATCGAGCATATCGACGATATTATTGAAGATTTGGAACAAGCATTGAACGCATAGCGTCCAACTACTCCGTTGAATCAGGGCTAAACATCAATTTTCGTTTTGTTTTTGTATGTTTAGCCCTATCCTAATAACAGGATCATCGAGTATTTGGATAGCAGTTTGCCCAATTCAGCCAATAGCTCTCACACACCAGAGAACATAAAGGTAGCAACCTTCAATTTATGTAATTACCTCGCGCCACCTGACGCTTTTTATGACTTTGAAAATATCTATTCTCAGCAGCAATGGGATAAAAAGCAGGCTTGGATCCGCAATTACCTTCAGCAACAACAACCTGATGTCATTGGTTTTCAAGAAGTCTTTTCTGCCCAATCATTGAAGCAACTTACCGAGGCAGCAGGCTACCCGTATTTTGCCGTAATCGATGAACCAAACGTCGTTGACGACTTTATCTATGACAGCCCAGTAGTCGCCATAGCATCACGTTTCCCCATCACGGATTTCGCTGCAGTCGCATCAAATGCTGACCTGAATGCCCCGCTCGGAATAAACAACCATTTCAGATTTAGCCGTAAGCCGCTCAGGGCAACGGTTCAACTTCCTCAGGTTGGTGCCTGTGATTTCTATGTCGTTCATTTTAAGTCCAAAAGATCGATAACCGATGAGGGTTTTAGCCCAATCGATACCAATACTGCATCTTCAGATGTAAAAGCCGCCAATAGTTTACGTGCTGAAATCCTTGGCCAATGGGCTTCGACCCAGCAAAGAAGCGCTGAAGCCGCCCAACTTATCAACGCAATCTGGTCACGCAAAATAGATTCGGGTCATCCTGTCATTCTTATGGGGGATTTCAATGACGAGCTAGAAACCAGTGTATTGCATCATTTGCTTGCAGATGGTGGCCGTGTGAAAAGCGATTTATTGACAAGTGCCATTGCACAACGCTTCCGCTTACAGCAAAGCTGGTCATTGTTCCAACAAAGTCTTTGCCATCGAAATATCAATGAACCAGAAGCCACTGTATTGCTTGATGGCTCCGATCAAGACAAGGTTCAGATACCGACCAAACACCCTGCTCCGTATACATTTTACTATGGCACCAAAGGGATGGTGCTTGACTATATCCTGCTAAGCGGTGAATTTGACCCGAGCTTCAACGAAAGCCTGGCAGAGGTTTATGATTACCACCTTCACGATAGGCACCTAACCAACCCTTCCTACGACATAGACAGCCACAGTACTGACCATGCCATCGTCATGATTTCACTTCGCGTTCGTCAGTAATTCATCGGGCTAAAGCACGACAATTCTACTGTTGGTTCAATCCCCGTCACTTTGTTCAATGGCGCAGCAGATTGTAAGACACCCCTCACAATGACATGCAAACAAATACAATCAACAAGCATTAAAGTGATCAATACTGCAAAAACGAAAGCAATAAACCTTTAGTATTACGCCACTTTATTCATAAAAATCATAAGTTAACATGAAAAAACATATTTTAGCCTCGACCATTCTTCTCGCCCTTAGCGGTCACGCCTTTGCTGCTGATGGCGATATTGTAGACGTTACAATCTTGGGGACTTCGGACATTCACGGACACTTCATGGCATGGGACTATGCCAGTGACAAGGCCAACACCCGAGGGAGCCTTAGCCAAATTGCCACTAAAGTGAAGGAAGTCCGCGGTCAATCTGACAATGTTATTTTGGTCGATGCCGGCGATACCATTCAGGGGAACTTCGTCGAAACATTCAAGGACGAACCGGTTGACCCAATGATGCTGGGATTCAATGAAATGGACTACGATGTCTGGGTATTGGGTAACCATGAGTTCGACTTTGGCCTTAAAGTCCTCAACCGTTCCCTTACACAGTTCAAAGGTACTTCACTGGCTGGCAACATCAAGCGAGCCGATGGCAACATCTTCTTGCCCGCCCATACCATTATCGAACGACAAGGCATCAAGATTGGTGTGATCGGTATGGATACGCCAATGACCCAAGTGTTCGCCGAAGGGACTAACCGACTCGAAGGCATGACATTCACCAACCCTTCTTTGGAAGTGAAGAAAGTCATCAAACAAATTGACGATCAGGTTGATGCTATCGTGCTTGTTGCTCATATGGGCCTAGATAACGAAAACAACATCGAAGCGACCGGTGTCACCGATATCGCCAACGACAACCCAGAGCTCGATGCCATTGTTGCAGGACATATGCACACCCGCATCGACAAAGCTGTAGTCAATGGTGTGATTATCACCGAGCCAGATAAATATGGCCGTGCCCTTTCTCGAATCGACCTGCAGTTCGAAGAGAAAAACGGCCAATACACCTTGGTCAACAAAGATAGCTTCACCTACAAAATTAACGGCATCGACTCTGATGAGAAAATGGACGAGCTGTACTCGCCTTACCACAAAAGGTTACGTGAGCAAGCCAACCGTGTAATTGCAGATCTTACAGGCGTTGATCTTGTTCCACAGAATGAGATCAGAGGGATCCCGCAGGTACATATCCAAGACACGGGCATCAGTACCCTATTCCAAGAAGCCAGTATGTACTATGCACCAAAGGCCAACATCATCGCCCTACAGATCGATAATGACAAAGCCGAACTGAACGTTGGTCAGATCAAAGCCAAAGACATCGCCTACAACTACCAGTATGCCGGCGGTGAGATCACTGTTTATGAAATGACAGGCAAAGAGCTTAAAACTTACATGGAATGGTCAGCCGGTTACTTTAACAGTGTCACACCGGGCGATGTAACTTACAGCTTCAACCCAGAACGCCGTGCGTCGAAATACTCAACCAATGATTTCTTTGCTGGTGTAACTTACACCATCGACCTTACCAAGCCACAGGGCCAACGCATTACTGAGCTTCAGTTTGCTGATGGTACTCAGGTTACTGACACCACTCCTATTCGCTTGGGTATGAACAGTTATCGTATGGGGCACCTGACCAAAGCAGGTGGTGTATTGGAAGGCCAATCTTTCCCTGTACTTTTCGATACTGAAGCTGAGTATGGCGAAGAAGAAGGTACCATTCGTAACCTGGCTATTCGTTACCTGACTGAAGTCAAACAAGGTAAATACGAAGGCAAACCAATGAACCGTTGGAAGTTGTCAGGGCTGGAGGGCTATGAAAAGCAACGTGAAATCGTCAAAAGCCTGATCAATGAAGGTAAGATTTCCGTTCCAACAAGTGAAGGCGGGCGCTATACCAACGTCGCATCGATTAATGTCAAAGATCTAATGTTCAATTCACCGAAAGAAGCGAAGGCATTCATCACAGACCAGCAGGAATTGCTACAAGGTGATGTCTCTGAGCATATGACTACAGAGATTAAACGTAACATCGTGATTGCCCAGGCTTTGAATGATGTTTGACAGCATCATTGATCCACAGATTAAACATAACTCACTGACATAGCATAAGCCCCTCTATTGAGGGGCTTATTTGTAAGCAAAATCATGTTGCTGCTCAAAATTTGGCTTGTTATCTTTACGCTTATGTATAATTTATTCAACTTGAACATTGAATCCTTCTTAAGCGATAAGGAAATCCCATGTCGAAAAAAGTTTATTGCATCGCTCAATTCCAAGCAAAAGATGGCCGAGAGCTAGAGTTGTTTGCAGCGCTTCAAGCCTTAGAGCCCAACACATTAAGGGAAGACGGTTGCCTGCAATATATCGTTACCCGACAAGTAAAAAGCCCGTTTGCTGAAGGTACATCAATGCCCATTGCCTTCAATGAAATATGGTCGGATATGGCAGCATTTGAGGCCCATTGTCAGAGAGCAGAAATAAAAGCTTTCTTTGCTACACACTGCGCGGCTGAAACAGGAGCGGCCAAAGAATGGAATGTATGCATTTATTCTGATGAACCAGAGAACTTTGATGCACCTCAAGTGGTTTGAGCTCATTCTAAGACAAAAGCGCCTTTCTCATTGCCTGAAGCGCAAACTTGCGAATCCTTCCGGTAGTTCTCGAAGCTACGCTTATTTAAAGTGGCCCAAATTACTTAATAATTTATGTCAGAACATCAACAGCCAGCCGTTCCATCAAGCTATACACTTGCAATCCTTTTATTTGAAGGGTTCGACTTACTTCAGGTTACGTCAGCCATTTCACTTTTTCATGCCCTGCCTGAAAAGTTCGAAATTCTGTTGGTATCCGAGGGCGGCGAAGTTGTACCTAGTCAACAAGGTATCACCTTGAATACTGATTTGAGTTATCAAACATTAATGGCCTATGACATTCTCTTTGTCCCCGGCGGTTACGGTGTCGAAGCTACAGCCCAAAATAACAAGCTTATCAATTGGCTTGCAAAACAAAATCGCCACGAGACCCTTATATGTTCTTCATGCTTAGGGGCCGTCTTGTTGGCTCAGGCAGGATTATTGGAAGAGCGTTTAGCAACAACCAATAAGCAGCATTATCATTGGGCTACAAAATTTGGTCAGAACGTAAATTGGAACCCAGTAGCTCGATGGACCAAAGACAGACGCATTTTTACCTCATCAGGTAACACCGCTTGTTTGGATATGCTTATCGCAGTCATTGCCGAGTTCATTAATGAAGAGGCCGCAAGAAAACTAGCGATAAAAATGGAATACCTCTGGATCCACGATCCTGATGATGATCCTTTCGCCCCGCTTCATATTGTCGAGTGATACGCTAACACCCCTCCTCCCACATAACATGGCAATCAGCCTGTTTGGCTGCCTGAAGCATTTCAATCAGCGGAGTGGCGCGGGTATGGAGACTGACAACGGGTTCCATGTCCAAATCAGCAACATCGTCAACGTCTACCGCTTCTTCACCTTCTGCCTGTTTCTCTAATTGGCGTAGCTTATCTATTTGCGCTGTTAGCTTTACAAGCGCATCATCAATATCTTGTGGGTCAATGGCACCTGGGATGTTCTCACAATGCCCCATAAACTTGAGAAGTTGTTTCGCGACATCACCGAACATGACGACATTGGCATGCCGCTTACATTTGAATGTGACTAACATTATTCACTCCTTCTCTTGTCTCTGCGGGCATAGAAATAGCCTGCAATTCCACCAGATATTGCCCCGAAAAAATGGCTTTCGTAACTGATCCACTCCTGGGTTGGCAAAAAGCCCCAGATCATCGAGCCATAGAAAAACATAACCAAAACGGCAATCGCTATAGACTTCACGCTCCGGTACATAATGGCGTATACCAATAGGTAAGCCCACAGGCCGTAAATGATACCACTTAGCCCTATGTGGTAATGCATACGACCGAATAGCCAGACGCCTAACCCACTGCCCAGCCAGCTCATCATAAAAACAGCGATAAGTCGAGCTAAGCCCGTTCGGGATAATAAGAAAGCCAAAACAGAAAAGGAAAGGATGTTACTGATCAAGTGGCCCCAGGAACCATGTAAAAATGGGTAGGCAATAATGCCGGTGAAGCCAGAGAAGTGACGTGGTAACAGGCCAAAATCAGAAAGATAGCCGACAGTAAATACATTGACGACATGAACGACTGTAATCAGCACTACAACTGTCGCAATGAACTTTAACGAGTCTCTGTCTTTCTGATCCAGTTTCATCGTCTATAACCATTAAAATGCGATAGGATATATACCATCATCACCCATATTTATTTTTCTACCAAAACGACTGCCTAGGTTTGTAATCTATATCAACTTTCTTACGTTGCCGTTTACCTGCGATATGAAAATTCTTACCCAGAATAAGCCTGATTTGATTTAAGGTTTCTGTCGCCAACAAGCGACGACCTGAGCTATGCCAGCATCGATTCATCGTCAACTTAATCGCGGCAATAGCATCCGGAGAGCCTTTGCTTATAGATTGGCACAGAGCTTGTGCTCGGCACATTGGATCTTCTGCCACTTCGCTAACCAAGTTCAATGCATTTGCTTCTTCAGCCTGCAAAATCTCACCCGTCATTGTTAGCCTCATTGCAGTATCTCTCGGTACCACCTCTCGCAGGGACATCAAGCCCGCCATATCAGGCATCAACCCCCAGCGGATCTCCATAATAGACATTTCTGCATCTGGCGATACGATACGAAAATCGGCCCCAAGCACGATTTGCATTCCCCCGCCCCAGCACTTTCCTTCAATCACAGCGATTACTGGGCAAGGAATTTTCCGCCAATTGCGTGAAACACGCTGTGCCATATTTGCGTTGCCAGGCAACCATTTTGCCAGCAGCGAAAGTGCATTAGAGCGTGATGTGACAACACTTTTGACGTCGAGGCCACTACTGAAGTTTCCACCAGCTCCCCGGACAATTACAGCTCGGACATCTTTGCGTTTGCGTAAATCACTACTGATCTTGTCCAATTCTCTGAACAAAGGCATATCTAATGCGTTACATTTGTCAGGCCTATTCAGTGTGACTGTCACTACGCCATCATCTTCTTCTACAAGCAATCTGGTCCATGACATATGTGTTATCTCCCATCTGGTCTGTCCAGTTACATCATGAACATTAACACAAATTCAACAAAGTACAGCATCGTCTACTCATTTTTGTGGTGGCTCAAACCCTTTTTTCTCGGCATAGAGTCGCCATTCAGAGGATGTAGAAGAAGATATAGGCTCAATAGTTTCAACGCTTGCTGCTACATCACCACCCGTGCATGTTGTCCCTGTTGGTTTTATTGATGCTCTAAATAACGGATAGGAATGGCTACCAGATATACACCAATCTAAGTCCATTTCCCCGCCCTTGCTGGTACAAACATCAGCGATAAAGCTCTGGAACTCCTCGATCGACCCTTTTCCTTGATTCAAACACCAGAGGCGATTGTAATGAATGTAACCATCACGAGGGTGATAAACCTTACCAGGAAAAAGTGAGGTAAAGTCCCAACCACCACCTCGAGTTGCATTAACGTATTGCGCTGATAAGCTGGCAATATCTTTACTTTCATCAATCACGGGTTTTGAGTAATGTTGGCTAGTACAGGCACTCACTAGTACACAGCTGAATAATGCCAAACCTGCTTTCCCCATATCCGCACCTTCACCTTAGCTACTTCATTCGACTACCTCTTTAATGAGGCGTTTATTGTCAGTGGGTTACGCTCTTATGCTACTTCATTAAGCATAGTGAGGATTTGCCTTTCCCTCTAACCCATTTGCAACAAGCAGCACAAAGTCACTACCGGCCTCTACGAACATTTAGAAAATGTTGGTATCCACGACTGTCTCTGCAATGAGCAAATGTACTCCGCTAAGCTATGCTTTAATGAGTACAAGCCAAAAATGTGATGTGAGTCAAATATGTACTTAGAACCCCATTCAAGACTGTTAATTGCTGATACTGCTGAGGTATTGGATGCTTTTCTAGACAACGGATTACACAAAGAATACGAAATTTACTGTCAATTTCCCCACAGTTTGCGTATACAGGAAAAGTTGAAAAATGTGTCGCCGATTTCAGTAGAGTTCAATGATGGCTTCATTTTAGGGGAAAACAAGTAGTGAAAAATAGACAGTTATTCAAAGGAAATTGATAGGTTCTCGTAGGTATCAATATGGCTAGGCAATTAATAATATTACTATTTATATTCATTAATATCGGCTGTGCCAAAGACGTAGTGACAGACTTTAACAGTGCTGTGAACTATGGCGGCTACAAGACCTATGAGTTTGCAACCTTCTCGACTACCCAAGCTACTACGCTAGATGGGAAAAGAATAGAAGATGCTATTGCTACACAGTTATATACAAAAGGGTTAACCGGTGTAAATGAAAATGCTGACTTGTTAGTTAGGCACTCTATTGTTGAACAAAGTGATTTTCAGACCTACGGCACATCATTTGGGTTCGGATATAGACATAGAAGCGTTGGCGTCGCATATTCCACTCCAACCCAAATTAGAGAATACCGGTACGGTAAAATAATCGTAGAACTTATCGATACCGAAACAAATAGTGTCGTTTGGCGTTCTACCTCCCAACGAAAGTTGACTGAAACAATGACTCCCTCTTCCCGCAAGACATTCATTGACACCCAAATTAATGAAATGTTTAAAGAATACCCGCCAAGATAATAGCCCCGAAAAAAAGTTAGATAAAAAAACGCTAAATTACGCAATGTATCCCTTTTCGTACTATATTGTACAATAAAAAAACCATACTGAGATTATGTTTTTTAAGCGCATAATTTTATTGAGAAGAATATTAACACCTTATTTCGCAAATATGCTATTAGTGTCATATGCGAGAAAATATGTAACTTTTTTGCTATATAAGATCACAAAAAAGTACCATTTTTTTTTGTAATTCTGAACCCAGTTACTAGATTTATATTGTCGGTGGACAATGACAAAAGGTTATATCAATTAAGGAGATACATTATGAAATCCGTGAAGCAGTTTTTTATCGAATTTTACAAAGATGAAGAGGGTCTGACTACAGTAGAATATGCTATTGCTGGTGCAGTTGTTGCAGCAGGAGTAGCAACGATATTTACTAACATGGGTACTCAAATAAAATCAAAACTTAATGATCTTCTTGAAGGTCTCGGTGGAACGAAAGTAGCATAGTCAATGCTGATAATAACAATTTTATTTTATGCTGCTATGTTTGACATAAACAAGCATAAGATACCGAATGAATTAACATTTACAATTATAGGATTAGGGGTTATTTCTCACTTTCCTCTAGGTACTCACCCTATTGGGTTTTCTTTATGCTTAATTGGATTATCAGTAGGTTTTGTGATTACTATATTCTTATATTCCATAAATGTATTCGGGGCTGGGGACGCCAAGCTTTTGGCGTCTCTCGGGTTCATCGTGGGCTATCCAAATATTATAACTCTGATTGCAACTGCTATTATTTTTTCAGGCTTGCTATCAGTACTTAGGTTAATTTGTCATGGAGAACTCGCTTCAATGCTCTCGCGATGGAAGTATTCTTTGTTTGCCGGTTTTTATGAAAAACCGGAGTCAAACTCGGTGGCTGCGGGGGCAGTACCGATGGGAGGGGCCATTCTACTTGCTTATATGTATTGTTATTTCTACCTGTTTTAAAAGGAAACCGCATGGATGCGTATAACAACAAATTAGAAGAATATAAGTCCCTAACTGATCCTACTCACCCTCTGCTCTCTAAACCACGAAGTATTGAGGATACAGGTATTCCATTACGTATACTTGACGCACTACTTCTAAAACACCTTACAAAATATGCTGATAGTGATGCCCTCCAACTCTCTAAACGAATGGCTCTTCCAGGCAATATTATTGAGCTACTATTACAACAACTTAAAGATAATGCGTATGTAGAAATACGTTCTGATTCGCGCTTTTCTTCCGGGCTTCGCTACGGTTTAACTGACAAAGGCAGAGCCATTGCCACTCTTGAGCTTCAACGTGATGGTTATATGGGACCAGTTCCTATTTCATTAGACCACTACAACGAAATAGTCCTTGCTCAATCATCGTTAAAGCACATTGTAACACCTGAAATCTTGCGTAACGGGTTAGAAGGACTCATCTTACCTGATGGCATTGTCAATCAAGTAGGTCCAGCCCTAAATTCAGGCCGAGCTATTTTTATCTATGGCTTACCAGGTACGGGAAAAACATTTATTTCTCGTCGTCTTGTTAAATTGTTCGATAATGCAGTTTACATACCCTATGCTATTTGTGCCGGGGCACAAGTTATACAGGTCTATGACCCAGTAATACATAAGTCCATTCCGGCATCAAATACCCCTTCTATTTTTCTTGACAGTGGTACCGATGAACGTCTGGTTCAGTGTTATCGACCTGAGGTTGTTGTAGGTGGCGAGTTAACAGCCGAAATGTTAGAAATTACCCTTGATAGTACAACACGAATCAATCGAGCTTCACTTCAATTAAAAGCTAACAATGGCCTATTACTCATCGATGATCTTGGTCGCCAGAAAATGAGCGTCGACGCGATTTTGAACCGCTGGATCATACCGCTTGAAGAGAGAGTCGATTATTTGAATACCGCTTCTGGTGAGCATTTTGAAATTCCTTTTGAGCAAATTCTCGTTTTCTCATCAAATATACATCCAGCACAACTTGCCGATGATGCTTTCTTACGACGCATTGGTTATAAGATTCAATTCGGCTCCATATCTGCCAATGATTATCAAGACCTTTGGCATAAAGAATGTAACAAACACCAACTCAACACACCTGAATCAACGTTAAGTTACATCATTAATCAGTTACATGCCTACGACAAGGTACCTTTACTCCCTTGCTACCCGCGCGATCTTGTCTCTATGTGTGCAAACCAGATTAAATTTACCCAATCTTCAGCGATCATTAATACCGAGCTCATTGATCTGGTTTGGAACTGCTATTTCGTAAACGATACATCTCAGGGAGGTGATCATGTCTAAAGGTAGGCTGCTCATCACATTATTGCTCTCTACGCTAATGGGCTTGGGGGCACTAATATTGGCGAATAACTGGCTTGAACAGAAACAGGCAAATTATGAACCCAACCAAGTAGAGGCCGAACAAGTCGAAGTCGTCAGAGAAGTAATAAAAGAAGTGGTCAAAGAAGAAACAAAAGTTGCTCAAGTTACGGCAATACAACTCCTTCCCTCTGGCACGATACTTGAGTCTAAGCATCTAACTATAAGAAATTTACCCGAAGACGCTATTCCACCAAGCGGCTTTGAAAACATTCATGACGTTGTAGGGAAAGTAGTTAAAAACGAAATTTTAAAAGGCGAAGTCTTACGACAAGAGCGCCTTGTCAGTGCCGGTGAAGGCACTACACTTGCAGCTTTAATATCACCGAACATGCGAGCGGTCACCATCAGGGTAAATGATGTCATAGGTGTAGCAGGCTTTTTGTTACCCGGTGATTATGTTGATGTAATTTATACCAAAGAAAATATGTCTCGAGCCCAAACAGTTTTAAAGCGAATAAAAATATTGGCAGTCGACCAGACAGCGAAAGCTAACGCATCAGACCCTATTATTGTCCGTGCTGTCACCTTAGAACTTACTCCACGGCAAGCCGAATCACTTGTAACGGTCAAATCAAAAGGTGAACTGCAGTTATCTTTGAGAAACCCGAACGACCCCATTGTGAAGCCACGAGTCTACAAAAAAACTACAGACAGCGTCACCATAATCAAAGGCACCCAAACTAGTCGGATCAACGTCAAGATTTAGCCAGTAGTCATAGGAATCTACCGCATGGAAGCACAACAACAAATAATCAAACGATTTTTCCTTATCGGTATAATTTTATCTGTCATGATAAGTGGCTATAGTTTTGCCGCGCGTACTCAGGCAATTTCAGTTCCTCACAATAAATCTCGGTTAGTTGAAATCCCTGGTAATGCTAAAAGAATTTCTATCGGTAACCCTGATGTCGCAGATATTATCATCTTGCGATCAAACCGGATCTATGTCCTTGGAAAGGATTTGGGGACAACCAATGTCATCATCTGGGACTCTAGAGACAGATTAATTACTGTACTCGATGTTGAAGTCACCCATGATCTTAACGCACTGAAGGCAAAGCTGTACGAGTTTATGCCTCAAGAGAAAATCTCTGTTTATACCAGCCAAAACAAGCTCGTGTTGAGTGGTGAAGTTTCAAGTGCAGAGCGTATCGCAATGGCTGAGGAAGTCGCGAATACATTCACTAATAGCGATACAGGTATCATTAATCTGATGAGTGTGGGCGGTTCGCATCAAATCATGCTTGAAGTGACTGTTGCCGAAGTACAGCGCACCTTAGTAAGGGAATTTGATTCCAACTTTGTATTTGCAAGAAACAACAGCAACTGGACTTGGGGGACAGTCAATGGCGGAGCCAGTATTCCAGCCGTTCCCCCAATTGATGATGCCGGCAATATAATTACAGAGATCATTACCGATCCACTAAGCATTGATGACAATGGTATCTTCGCCAGTTATCTCAGCGATAGTACCCTTTTCAGTGC
Organism: Photobacterium sp. BZF1; assembly: GCF_014349205.1. Classification (NCBI taxonomy): domain Bacteria; kingdom Pseudomonadati; phylum Pseudomonadota; class Gammaproteobacteria; order Vibrionales; family Vibrionaceae; genus Photobacterium; species Photobacterium sp. BZF1. Next base: position 21,975 of record NZ_JACSOF010000034.1, on the reverse strand, counting down.
CGCTTTTAGTATTGCCAAAACCAACGGCCTAGCAAAAGTTTTAGCTGAACCGACATTAACCGCGCTAAGTGGTGAGAATGCAGAATTTCTCTCCGGCGGCGAGTTTCCTATTCCTGTTCCAAATGAAGACAACATCACCATCGAATTCAAAGAGTTTGGTGTTGGCTTGCAGTTCGTCCCTACTGTCTCATCTGCAGACAGCATAAACCTTGCTTTGAATATTGAAGTCAGTGAAATCAGTAATCAAAATGCAGTTACCCTAAACCCATCAGGCACCAATTCACAGTTTTTCGTTCCAGCACTTACCAAGCGCAGTGCAAAGACAACCGTGTCTTTAGGTAACGGCCAAACTATTGGTATTGCGGGCTTACTAAATGAAAACATTACCGATGTGGTCAACAAGCTACCAGGACTTGGTGATTTGCCTGTTATTGGACAGCTATTTAGAAGTCAGTCTTTCCGCAAAGGGGAAACAGAACTGGTCATTTTAGTTACTCCCCGACTGGCTAAACCTATTCGTAGACAAGATATAAGCTTGCCAACTGATACTTTCGTCGAACCTAATGACTGGGAGTTTTACCTATTAGGACGCATGAGTGAATTAAAAGAGGCAGAACCGGGTACTCAAGGGGTACCATTCACGCCAAACAATACAGCAATACTTACCCCTAGTGCTGGCACCGAAGGTCAGTTCGGTCATAGTTTATAAGGATAAGGCTATGCTAAACAAAACAATACAAATAAAGAATATGAGCAAACAAGCTATGTGGTTACAGGTACTCGGTTTTTCGGTACTAATGCTAGTTGCCCCTACCTTCTCACTCGCTGACACGCCATTAGGAAAAAGCCGTAATCAAATGATCAGATTACAAACAGTTGACCCTCTGGCCGAAAACAGAGTACCAACACAATCTCCGCCATTCAGTGGCAAAAAGGCAACAAAAGCGATTAAACAAGAACACATAGGGTTAGAACAAAAAAAAATTAAGCAAAACGATGCAGTCAGAATTAGTAAATAACAGTTTTTATTGTTGAATCAATCTAGATTGCTTAGCCTTCAAGTGACTAAGGATAGATTTAATTATTAGGTAAGCGCTATGAATAATACATCTGAAAAGACGGTTCAACCCTTAAATAATGATAGCCGGGTATCAACAAAAAAATTACCCCTTTCAACAACCCTTTATGGTTGGGTTATCAGTAATGATGAGGATTTTGAACAGCCACTAATGGAGTACTTAAGCCAGTGGCCTAACGCAAAATTCACCGCTATTACCGAACTAGAGTACAAAATCGCCTTCAACAACCTTAAGCAGTTCCCTTCTCCAGACATTATCATTGCAGACAGTAATCTAAACTGGGAAAAGCTGTCAAAAGATGTTGTGGAGAACTTCTCCGCTGATTTACCTATTATCCTGATTAGTCATCAATCTGATGCAACGCTGTTAAGAAAAGCAATAAGAAACAACATCAAAGATGTACTCACCATCCCATTTGATGAAAGTGAAATCGATAGTATTTTAGATGAATGCGCCAAATCAAAAAGGATTCGAAGGGGACAGGGAAAGCTCAGCGTCTTCATCAATGCTAAAGGTGGTATGGGTGCTTCAATTATCACCACAACGATTGCTCATATGATGGCACTTGACAATCTCACTACTTGCCTTGTTGACACAGATGCGCAATTTGGCAGTATTTCTAACCTGCTGTCAACTCCTCCCAAGTACATTCTTAGCGATGCTTTATCTCAAGTAGAAACACTTGATGAATATGCCTTAAATGGTATGTTAACAAAACATTCGTCAGGATTAAGGTTTATTACATCCCGCTCTGAGCATGTTTTTGATAATATCAATGAAGTTCAACCTAAACTGTTTTCTGATTTCATCGCCCAAGCTAAAAATAATTTTAATCATGTTATTGTGGATATGTCTCGGGGTATGGAAAATAGTACTTTACCAGCCATTTCAGAAGCGAATTATATTTTTATCGTTGTCCAGCAAAATATTCCATCAATCAGGGAAGCGTCATCATTAATCAAGCGAATCAAGCACCTATTTGGTAACAGTGATCAACAGATCAAAGTAATTGTTAACCGCTTCTCCAAAAATGTAGACATATCTCAATCTGATATTATCAAATCACTACGTGTTGAAGATATCATTGTGATTCCTAATGACTATCAATCGGTAAGTTCATCCACCAACCTCGGTGAACTACTCGCGACAAACTTTGAAAACAAACCAATCACAAAGTCTTTACGTAATGTTTCAAACATTATCTATGAAAAAGAGATAAATCACATAACTGGCTTCAAAAAGCTATTAGCTTATTTTAGGAGGTAGCTATGTTTTTAAAGAAAAATAAGCCAGAGAAATCAAAAACAGCTAGCTCTTTACAGAAGCCTCTTCAGGTTCATTCTAAAGAACTGACTCCATTCGAAGCAGTTATTAACCCCCTTTCTAATCAAGAAGTTAGAGTGAAAGATGAGGTCATGGATGATATTTTTAAAGCCCTTGACTTATCACTTTTAGAATCTCTTGATTTGGCAGAAGGGCGAAAACAAATTTCTGATATGGTAAGTTTATTATTACTCGAAAAAGAGGTCCCACTCAGTGCGGAAAGCCGCCTTCGAGTGATTGACGAAATTTGTGACGAAATACTCGGCTTGGGGCCGATTGAGCCACTACTAAAAGACCCAAGTATCTCAGATATTCTTATCAATTCAAGCAAACAAATATATATCGAGCGAAAAGGAAAGTTAGAGGCGATTAGCTCTTCTTTTCGTGATGATAGGCACCTACTCAATGTTATCGACCGCATTGTCTCGCAGGTAGGCCGCCGGATAGATGAAAGCTCTCCCATGGTTGATGCAAGACTCAAAGACGGTTCGCGAATCAATGCGATAATTCCCCCTCTCGCTATTGATGGTCCGTCCCTTTCCATAAGACGCTTTGCTGTTGAAAAACTCAATATTGAACAGTTACTTGATTACGGCAGTTTAAATCAACCTATGGCCCATTTTCTCCAAGCTATTGTTAAAGGCAGGCAGAACATTTTAATTTCTGGAGGAACGGGGTCAGGAAAGACAACAACGCTCAATATCTGCTCTTGTTTTATTCCGGAAAATGAACGAATCATAACCATAGAAGATTCAGCGGAATTGCAACTTCAACAACCTCATGTAGTTCGTTTGGAAACCCGCCCTGCAAACATTGAAGGAAAAGGGGCAATTACACAGCGTGAACTGGTAATAAATTCCCTCCGGATGAGACCAGACCGTATCGTTGTTGGTGAGGTTCGTGGCTCAGAGGCTGTTGATATGCTGGCAGCGATGAATACTGGTCATGATGGCTCTATGACGACAATTCACGCCAACACTCCACGGGATGCATTAGGTCGAATTGAAAATATGTTCGCGATGGCTGGTTGGAATATGCCCATAAAGAATGTACGTTCACAAATCGCTTCTGCCATTAATATCGTAGTTCAATTGCGACGTATGGAAGATGGTAAACGTCGAATTACGAGCATTGTTGAAATAAATGCAATGGAAGGAGATGTCATCACCATGACAGAGTTATTTTGCTTCCAACGAAAAGGCATTGATGAGCAGGGAAATGTACTTGGTGATTATATCGCAACCGGGAACATCCCTTCTTTCATGGAAGCGTTCAAATTTATGGGTATCGATCTACCCTACTGCTACTTCAATGACTCGGCCATGGAGGACTTCTAATGGATCGGAACCTTCAACTTTATTTAATTATTCTTTTCATTGCCGTAGTGGTTATCTCACAAACCATATTGATCAGCACAACAGGCAATAGAGCGAAGCGTTCTCGTTTAATGCGCGCAAAACTCAAAAACATTGAAGAGCAAGGTACAAGCAACCAGTCTTTGTTGCGTATTAACTATCTTGAAGAACTTTCACCCACGGAGCGCTGGCTAGAAAACAACGCGTTTGGTGAGTACATGAGTGAAAAACTGGCACATGCTGGCTTGGAATGGAAGGCATATAAAACGACATTATGGTTGTTGTCAGCTTGTCTACTGAGCTTGATTGGCTCTCTACTTTTTTTTAACAACATAATGATAGCATTTATCGTCCCTGCCTTACTCATTGTTACTTTTACCCTATTCCTACGTCATAAAGCCGAAAAAAGAATGCAGCTGTTTGAAGCGCAGTTCATCGAAGCTATTGATGTTATGAAGAGAGCCCTGTTGGTGGGTTACCCCTTCACAGAAGTTATGAAGACTGTAAGCCAAGAAATGGCTCCTCCTATTTCGACAGAATTTGGCAAGACATTCATGGAGCTAAATTATGGGGCGGATCTACGTACTGCATTGAATAATTTGGCACAAAGAAACCCTTCAGTCAGCGTATTAGCCTTTAACAGTGCGGTAATCATCCAAAAAGAAACTGGAGGCAATCTAGCTGAAACATTAGATAAGATCTCTAATGTACTTCGAGGCCGGTTCCGCTTTCTTCGTAAAGTTAAAACTCTTTCTGCTGAGGGAAGGATGTCAGCTTGGGTACTTATGCTGGTACCGTTTGTCCTTTTTTTAGTCTTATATACCTCAAACCCTGAGTATTTAACCCCTTTATTTACAACTGAGAAAGGGATAAACATGCTGCAATTCACCGGTATATCTATGATAGCTGGTTTAATTTGGATTAGAAAACTGCTGCGAATTGAGGTATAGCATGGATTATTTAATCTCATTAACCTCTAGCTTTATTGAAGAAACGCAATCAAAGTGGATTATTCTAATATTAATTTTTTCCATAACAGTTTTACTGACGGTGTCCGTTTCTATTTTAGTCACAAATAGTATTACACCGGTCAAAAAAAAGTTGAAAAACATATCAATCCCAAATGAAAATTTTCATTCTGCTTCTGAATCTAAAAAGCTTGATAAGACATTGGAATCAATTGATAAATACGTAAAACCGAGTTCGGTGAAAGAACAAGCAAAAACACGAACATCATTGATGCATGCTGGTTTTGAAAAAGAGAGAGCATTAACCACTTTTTATGCAATAAAAGCAGTTCTCGCTATTACTGTCGGATTCATTTGCATAATTTGTTCTCAATTTTATCCTGAAGCAACAACCTTGAAAATCATCACTTATAGCTTACTTGCTGTTGGGTCAGCAAGTTTGTTACCAAACTTTGTCCTAAAATCAATGGCTAATAAACGTATCAAATCTATGCGGAGTGCTTTTCCTGATGCTTTAGACTTATTAGTCGTGTCAACAGAAGCAGGATTAGGCTTTCAAGCTGCTCTTCAGCGTGTTGCTTCAGAAATTGAACCATTATCCAAAGAACTAAGCCACGAACTTCAATTGGTATGTCAGAAATCAAATGTCGGTATTCCTATGCCTGACACACTCAATCAATTTATTGTCCGAACAGGACTAAGTGAATTACAAGGATTGGTCAGTGTAATTTCACAATCTGTAAAACTCGGTTCGAGTCTTGGGGATACTCTGCGTGAATACGCTAAAGAATTTCGTGACAGAAGAATGCAAAAAGCCGAAGAAGAAGCAGCCAAAATCGGTACAAAGATGATATTTCCATTAGTGGTCTGTATATGGCCAAGCTTTTTTGTTGTCGCTGTTGGACCAGCGGCATTAATCTTTATCAAACTGTTTGCTGCTTAATCTAAACATGGAAGGCATTATGAAGATTCTACGACTGCTAACATATCTAACTTTATCATTAGCCGTTACTCTAGCAGGCTGTTCATCTAGCAAAAATTCTACAAATTCAAATAACGTTGAATTCAACCACGAATTATATGATGGCAAGCCAACCCTTGGACTAACGGGGGAGTTTCCACCTGAGACCCCTGAAGAAGCTATTCTGCGCGGTGATAATGCTTACATGGCCAATGATCCTGACTTGGCCTTATACGAGTACATTCGAGCAGTCAGTTTCCCATCGCAGAGTAAAGCCGATCAGGCTTTTTACAAAATTGGATATATCCATCACCAACGTAAAAACTACTCTTTAGCCAAGCTTGCTTATGCTCGTGCTGCGCTAATTAAACCCAGCAGTATTCAATATACCGCATCGGTTGGTGTCACTTCACTCCAGCTCGGTGAACATGAAAATGCCAAGAAGCAGCTTCTCAAAGCGGTTACCATGGATCAAGAACGTCAAGGCGCACAATGGGATCCTGAAAAAGACATGCTATCCCAACCTCTAAAAATGGACGGACGGTCGCCATTTGAAGCCTATATCGCATTGGGTATTTTGGCTGATCTAGAAGCCGAGCATCATAATGCACAGCAGATATACCTAACCGCACTCGATGCTAACAACCGCTCAGAAAAGGCACTGACTAACCTAGGTTACTCCTACTATCTCGACGGAAAAGTTGAACAGGCTGAAATGATCAACCGTCGCACTACAACCCTCTACCCCAACAATCAGCGTGCCTGGTCAAATTTAGGCCTGACCTATATTAAGATGAAGCGTTACGAAGATGCCCTTGATGCGTTGTCAAAAGTAATGGCCCGAGAAAAGGCCCTTAATGATATTGGCTATTTTGCAATGTTAGAGGGTGATTATGAAAGTGCTGTTGAATACCTAAATCGAGCGATTAACACCAGTCCAACTTTTTATGCAAAAGCCCATGAGAATCTACAACGCGCGCAAAAGTTACAAATTACAGCCCCGCCTGTAAAACTATCGAATGACAGGAGAGAAAATCAATCACAAGCAACGGTATTTGCAATCACCGACACCACGCATTAAGTCGCAACTAGCAGGGCTAATTATTAGCCCTGTTTCGTTGTCATTCACAGTTAGAACCTAGCCAAAACTCTGGTTTGTGCACTTCGGAACTCCACTGCTCCATAACCCTAGTATTATTTAAATAATAACTATATCTATCAACAGATTTCATCGTTAAAAATATAATAGCAACCAGTGAAAAAACAACTAAGGTATACTCGAATATCTTGTATTTTCTCATGCCTTTGTTGTCTTGAAATGAAGTCCAATATAGAGATAAGAAAAGAATAAACAATATCTGGCTTAAAGGCATTGTGAGTACACCAGAGACTAAACTGTAAGTAAGACCGGCAATGAGTGTCAAAGCAAGTACTCTTTGTACTCTTGATTTAGTAACAATCACATTATAAATTAATTGACAGCCACATACTAAGAAGGTTATTAATGCAGGCCATCCCCAATCAACTAATATTTGTAAAACTGAGTTGTGTGGATGACCAAACCTAGGTGTTCCTTCTGCTTCTGCTACACAAACAAAATACCCCCCTCCATTTCCCCATAAACTTACCAAGCCTAATGTATCTTTCCACAGTTGAAGTCTTCCAGACGTACCTGTTCTTATTGAGCCTAAGTCTAAGCTTTCGCCAAGAAACAGCCATGCTGGAAAAGGGTCTAAAAATATTAATTTAATTAAGTACCCGGCAATAAATGAATAAAACAAGACTTTAAGAATTTCAATCCGCCATTTTTTATCTATAATCGCCCATAGTAATATAGTTAACAAAAGAGCAAGTGATACCCCCCTTGCATCAGTCGCAATAATTGCACTGACAGTTAATATTAAAGCAAAAAAGTAAAATATCGAACTCCGGTTACGTATACTGCTTAGAATAACTAGGTATAACGTAGGGATAACTAACCATACTTGTACTTGGTTTAAAAATCGAGGGTTTACAAAGCTGAATATTGTATGGAGATTTGTGTCTAAGTTGTAATACAGTCGCAACAAAAAAAACAATGAAACAGAAGAAAAAAGAAGAACTAACAATACTGCAGATAATTGAAACAGTTTGTACCTGTCAGTCTCTACATTCCCCTTCAAAAAACAGCACAGCAGCATCATACCAACAAGGTAAGAAAAATTAGAATAATAGTAAATAGTATTACTTTGTAGTGTGGATACTGTTGTACTAATAATAAACATCAACAAAAGAAATTTATTAAAACCAGAAAGCTGTACTAATGAGTTAACAATCTCACTTCTATTCTCCTTGGAAATTAAAATAAAAACCAATGATAATATAATAACACCCAATACATAGAATCTTTTGGAGTCATATAATAATTGAGCTTCATCCCGCATAATATAAATATTAAAACTAAATAAGATTAACCCCATCACTAAAACAAAAATGACAATGTTGTGATAACTCTTATTATCTACCATGCTTCTTCCTTGAAACGACGATACTACTGTTAATTATATACAACAGAATCAGAATGTTACGGCATACCTCTCATTTAACTAAAAAAGCCAGTGGGATACCCCACTGGCTTTCATTTGACTATCAATGTGTACTAGTTTTACTTCGCTCGGCGCTTCTTCACATCTTCCGCAAGCTGACGTAGCACTTTTTCTGTATCACCAAAGCCGATACAAGCATCTGTAATACTCTGGCCGTAAGTCGGCTCTTGGCCATCTACGATATCCTGGCGACCTTCTACAAGGTGGCTTTCGATCATTACACCGAAGATGGATTTGTTGCCATCTGCAATCTGGCTACCTACATCTTCCGAAACCAGCATTTGGCGCTGGAACTGCTTGAGGCTGTTAGCGTGGCTGAAATCGATCATTACTTTCTGGCGCAGGCCTGCTTTTTCAAGCTGACCAGTAATAGAGTCAACATGTTCTTTGCTGTAGTTTGGCTCTTTACCGCCACGCAGGATGATGTGGCAATCTTCATTACCGGCTGTTGATACAATCGCAGAGTGGCCATACTTGGTCACAGATAGGAAATGGTGCGGTGCACTTGCTGAACCAATCGCATCCGTTGCAATCTTGATATTGCCATCAGTACCATTTTTGAAGCCGACAGGGCAAGATAGGCCTGAAGCCAGTTCACGGTGCACTTGTGATTCAGTAGTACGTGCGCCAATCGCACCCCAGCTGATCAAATCACCCATGTACTGTGGTGTGATCATATCTAGGAACTCACCAGCTGTCGGTACGCCCATATCAGTTAGGTCAAGCAGGAGCTTACGGCCCATACGAAGACCATCGTTTAGTTTGAAGCTGTTATCCATGTATGGGTCATTGATTAGACCCTTCCAGCCAACAGTGGTACGTGGTTTTTCAAAGTAAACACGCATAACGACTTCTAGCTCGCCTTTTAACTCTTCACGCAGCACTTTTAGCTTCTCGCCGTACTCTAAAGCCGCTTTGGTATCGTGAATGGAGCATGGGCCAACAATCACTAGTAGGCGATCATCTTCATCGTTAAGAATTTTGTGAATTGACTGACGAGCTTGATATACCGTTTCAGACGCATTTTCAGTTGCTGGGAAACGCTCCAGTACCGCGACAGGAGGGAGAAGTTCTTTAATTTCGCTAATGCGAACATCATCGGTCTTATGCATTGTTACTTCCTAATTTACGCATGTGTCAGCTGTAAACTTAATATTACAGACTTCGTTGACAGTATCTTTCAAATCCAATTGACATTAACTTATCTTCCTTTTATGAGCAGTGCAAACGCTAATTGGCCAATTCGGTGATTTTTTTTCAGATCGGTGGCTTATTAAACAACATGATGCGTAATCAATAGAATTTCACATTTATCTCCGTTTTATCTCTTCATATCTTTGAATTCCTCGTTACAAAGCAATAGCATAGTCATATAAATACTATCTCTTTGGAGCGGTCTGGATGACCAAAGAAACTGTAATTTCGTTTCAAAACATCAATAAGTGGTATGGAGATTTCCAGGCACTCAAGAATATCAACCTAGACATTCAGCGAGGTGAAAAGCTCGTCGTCTGTGGTCCATCAGGTTCAGGAAAATCAACCTTGATCCGGTGTATTAACGGCCTTGAACAGTTCAATGAAGGTCAATTGGAGGTGGCTGGCAAACCGCTTGATGCACAACACCTCAAACACATCCGTGGTCAAGTGGGTATGGTGTTTCAGCACTTCAACCTATTCCCCCATATGACTGTGCTGGAAAACCTGACCCTAGCTCCTCGTCGCACCCGAAAGCTTGGTAAGCAAGAAGCCGATAAATTAGCAATGGATTACCTTAGCCGTGTTCATATTGCCCATCAGGCCGATAAATATCCTTCACAACTGTCAGGTGGACAACAACAGCGTGTAGCTATTGCCCGCTCACTTTGTATGAAGCCGGATATCCTGCTTTTTGATGAGCCAACCTCCGCGCTGGACCCTGAAATGATCCGTGAGGTCCTCGATGTCATGACAGAACTTGCCGACGAGGGTATGACTATGATCTGTGTGACCCATGAGATGGGATTTGCTAGGAAGGTCGCCGATCGTGTGGTCTTTATGGACGAAGGTGAAATTGTTGAGATTGCCCCTCCCTCTCAGCTATTTGATTCTCCACAACACCCAAGAACCCAAGTGTTCTTGGAACAAATCCTGAGTTATTAAGGATAATGACTATGGTTCAGAAAGTGGTTAGGTCATCACCGGTACTGAAAACGTTGGGCCGTATTTCCAAACCTTTTTTCTCAGGGTTATTACAGGTTAGTCTCGTCGCCATTTTCATACTCTGGTTACTTGAGACCGGTGCAGATGCGATGAACTACCGCTGGCAATGGTATCGAATACCTCAGTACTTATGGTTTGTTGAGGATGGAGAGTGGTTTCCAGCAGAGCTACTAGAAGGCTTGAGGGTAACGCTTGAAATTTCAGCCGTTAGCTTGTTGTTCACCTTGGTTATAGGTTTGGCTACCGCCCTACTTCGACTCTCTGATTCGATTGTGGGTCGAACTGTTGCGAGAGGTTATATCGAGCTTATTCGTAATACGCCTTTACTGGTACAAATTTACCTACTGTATTTTGTCTTTGGCCCTGTACTTGGTTTGGAGAGATTTACCACCGCCGTATTGGCGCTATCTCTATTCCAAGGCGCTTACACAGCTGAGATTTTCAGGGCAGGCCTAACCAGTATTGAGCGTGGACAGTTTGAAGCCAGCGACAGTCTTGGGCTGTCAAAATTAGACAGCTATCGTTTTGTCATTTTGCCTCAAGTCATTAAACGCATTTTACCCCCACTGACAAACGAAGGCGTTTCATTAGTAAAAAACTCATCAATCGTTAGTGTGATGGCGATTTTTGATTTAACTACAGAAGGTAGGAATATCGTTGCCGATACCGCTATGCCCTTTGAGGTATGGTTTACCGTGGCCGGTATCTACCTCATTGTCACCCTTACGCTATCGGGATTTGCCGCTTGGTTAGCACATAGGCTGAATACCCCGTCACATTAACAGAACTATAAATTGCACTATGTATAAACAGTCACTCATGAAAAACGTTTGGATTAGGAGAAAGGAAGCATGAAACGATTACTCTCAGCACTGTTAGCCGTTATCGCGCTAACGATGGCCTCTGTCTCGACAGCTGCCGATAAAAGTGCACTGGTTGAAATCAAAGAGCGTGGAACCCTTCGCGTTGGTTTATCAACATTCGTCCCCTGGGCGATGAGGGATAAACAAGGTGAATTAGTTGGCTTTGAAGTCGATGTGGCTCGCCGCTTGGCTAAAGATGCAGGGTTAAAAGTTGAGTTTATCCCGACGGCTTGGGACGGTATCATCCCTGCGCTACTAGCCGGTAAATTTGATGTCATTATCGGTGGTTTGTCTATTACACCGGAGCGTAATATGAGCGTGTTGTTTACAAGCCCATATGCTCACTCTGGGGTACAACTTGCTGCTCATAAGGAGCTATCTGCAGATAAAACAAGTTATGAAGACTATAACAAGCGCAGTGTGACTTTAGCTGTCCGTCGTGGTGCTTTCACGGTACAAACCGCTAAAAAATACTTCCCGAAAGCAAAACTGCGCCAATTCGATGATGAAGCCCAGGCATTTCAGGAAGTCCTAAATGGTAATGCCCATGCCGCTTTGGCCTCATCTCCGAAACCAGAACACATGGCTATCCAATACAGTGACAAGCTATACATCCCATTCGAAGAGCGCCTGAGCCGCGGCTCTGAAGCCTTTGCAATCCGCCATGGTGAATTTGATCTACTTAACTTCTTCAACAACTGGATTTTGCTTCGAACTGAAGATGGCTGGTTAAAAGAGCGCCATGACTACTGGTTCACTACCCTAGACTGGGAAGACCAGATCGCAGAAGGACAATAAGTGTTGTCACGAACAAAGATACGAAACATGCCGGGAACGACTTTCCCGGCCTTTTTCAAACTGAATAAACTAGATGTTTTACTTCTTGGTGTTATCGCCGCAACTGTTGGTTGGCTGTGGTACCGTTCATCTGCCGGAATTCATTATCAGTGGAACTGGGAGAGAGCATTTAGCTTGATCATGACACCAGGTCGGGATGGTGAGCTACCCTATTTTGTCCAGGGTCTCCTCGCAACATTACGCCTTAGCCTATGGGGGATAGTGTTTGCTGGCGTGCTCGGCTTGTTACTCGGTTTAGCTCGCCGATCAACATGGTTTTTCTTGCGGTTACCCGCACAAGCCTATATCCAATTGGTACGAAACATTCCACCATTGGTTTTTGTCTTTATTTTTTATTTCTTTATCTCCAGCCAACTCATTCCTGTTTTAGGCCTAGAGGCTCTGCTTCGCAATACGCCTACTGAAATCAGCCTTTGGCAGTCTGTTCTATTTGGCCCGGCAAAATTGTGGGAAAATTTGTTTTCAGGGATCTTGTGTGTTGGTCTGATTGCTGCAGCTTATATCGCCGAGATTGTCCGCTCTGGTATCGACGCTATAGCAAAAGGACAATGGGAAGCGGCTGACTCGCTTGGCTTATCAAAACTAGACCGATTCCGTTTTGTTATCTTCCCTCAGGCTTTAAGCGGCATTGTGCCACCGCTAGCGGGTCAATTTATTTCTTTGGTGAAAGACTCGTCCATTATTTCACTGATATCGATCCAAGAACTCACTTTTGTGGGTAGTGAAATCGCCAACTCTTCAGGTTTGATCTTTGAGATTTGGCTACTGGTAGGCGCTGGATACCTCGTTCTTTGCTTTGGCCTGTCCGTCCTGTTTAGCCACTTGGAAAGGCACTCACAGAAGCACCACCAAGCCCGATAGTGCTTCTGATTCGTAAATTGAACATTCAAAAAAGGGAGCCGATTAAGGCTCCCTCTTTATTTGAAAGACACTGAGCTTGCGGTTATGAAGCTCTCTGTCGCCAATGTGTTCCATCCCTATTTTTTTCATAACCTGACGTGCAGACATATTTCGGACGCATGTAAATCCGATTATGCTGTGAAAGCCCGCTTCCCGAAAACCGTATTCAAGGATCGCTTTACCGATCTCAGTCGCATAACCTTGATGCCAATGATCTTCACAGATCACCCATTCAATTTCTGCTGTCGATTCGTTATCACCATAAGGATGCAACCCTACTCGGCCAATCAAGGTATTGCAATCAGACAGTATAAGCGGGCAGTTAAAGTAACCACGGTGACCTTCATTTACAGGTGGCTCAATATGGTACTTCCGTAATTCACGTCTCGCCTTTTCTTCAGACCAAGGTTCTTCTTCCGTGAAGGTATGAACTGATTGATTGGACATTATCCGGTATAAACCAGCAAGATCGTCTTCATCCCATGGTCTGGTATAAAGACGTTGAGTTTTAATACTCGGCGAAACATCTAATATCATATTCATCCCTCTTATCTCAGAGCCCAGTCGCTTATCGACTAGGCTCAGTGGTTAACAAAAGGAGAATCAAACTCCATTCTTGTCAAACAGTTCAGACCATTCTGGCCATAACTTTTCCAAATCCATGTGCTCTTCAAGCATATCGGCAACACGATCAATACCTTGCTCTCTGATCACATCAAAATCCGGTGTGCAGGTTGCTGTCAGTCCCGCCCAATTCAAAATGGCATCGCAAGCTTCTTGTTGCTCGAAGATACCATGCAGATATGTACCAAACACCTGATTATCTACGCCGAACTTGCCATCGAGATTGTCAGTCAACTGAACCGGTGCATCTTCACCAATCCCTTCGGTCACTCCAGCATGGATTTCATAACCTCTAACCGGCACACTTCGCTGATCAGGCATTGTGAGGCTTCCCGCTACTTGCTTGAGCTGCTTATGAGGTGCTAATACCGTTGATACGGGTAAGTACCCTAATCCACGACTCGTCCCGGGTTCACCCTCGATACCATCAAGATCGGCTATGGCCTCACCCAACATCTGATAACCACCACAGATACCCATAACCTTTCCGCCTAAACGAAGGTGACGGGCAATTTGCTGGTCCCACCCTTGCTCCCGAAGGTAGTCCAGATCACTACGAACACTTTTGTTCCCTGGAATAATGATAAGATCAGATGGCGGAATTTGCTGCCCTTTACCTATAAATTGTAGATTTACTTGGGGATGCATGCGCAGGGGATCAAAGTCTGTATGGTTACTTACACGTGTTAGCACCGGCACAGAGACTCTTAATTGTTCACCATCGGCAGCGACTTGCTGAACATCAATGGCATCTTCTGCCTCTAGCATTAGACCATGGAGATACGGCAATACCCCCAGCACAGGCTTTCCGGTTTTCTGCTCTAGCCATTCCAAGCCAGATTCCAATAACTTGATATCACCTCGGAAACGGTTGATGACAAAGCCTTTAACCCTTGCCTGCTCACTTTCTGATAATAAGGCTAAGGTGCCATATAAATGAGCAAAAACACCGCCGCGATCTATATCAGCAACGATAATCACAGGCACGTCTGCTTCTTCAGCAAACCCCATATTCGCAACGTCATTTTCACGCAGGTTGATTTCAGCCGGACTTCCAGCTCCTTCGATGATGACAGTTTGGTATTCCTGTTGAAGGATATCGAAAGACTCCATAATTGGACCTATCACGACTTTCTTGTAGTTGTGATAACCAACTGCATCCATGTCTGCGAGAGCTTTACCCTGAACGATGACCTGGGCGCCTATATCTGTATTGGGTTTCAACAGTACCGGGTTCATGTGTACAGTCGGCTCAACTCTGCTTGCCTGCGCTTGAACCGCTTGCGCCCGCCCTATTTCACCACCATCTTTAGTGACGGCACTATTCAAGGCCATATTCTGCGATTTGAATGGGACGACTTTAATATTCTTACGTGCTAATACACGGCACAACCCTGCAGCCAAAACACTTTTGCCAGCGTCAGAAGTTGTACCTTGAACCATCAAGGCTTTCGTTGTTGATTGCATTTGTTCTCGCTTAATACTGCTGTTCGGTCGGCCACTGGATCTGGGGCCAGTGCAAACCTTTATCATCTGTGGTTACTGTGACGCGGTAACGTGCCGCATAAGGTAAGTCGATTCGATGGAGATAACTGGTTGATTCAGGCATCTCCAACAGAATTCGCATTAGTTGTTTCATCACCCCGGCATGAGTCACCAATAAGATGTTTTGCCCTAAAAAGTTATCCAAGAGATGTTGCCATGCTTGCTGAATACGCAGATCAAAATCTTTAAGCGCCTCACCACCGTGAGGAGTCGATAACCAAGGGTTTTGCCAATACTGTTCTAATGATGCGCCATGTTGCTGCCATAGGCTATCATGACTCTGTCCATCCCATTCGCCAAAATCCATTTCTTTCCAATGTGCAAAGTGCTGGCAAGGCAAAGAAAACTTCTGCGAAAACATATATGCGAAATCACTGCAACGTAACAATGGAGAGGTGATGATCTGCTCAATATCATTCAGCCCTTTTACGGCAGTGTGCATCTGGATAAGCCCAGCTTCAGTAATGGGAAAATCAGTATGACCCCGCAAGCAGCCATGGCCTTCAGGTAAACCGTGTCTCAAAATATCAATTCGAGTTTTCACACACTGTGTCATTTATGTCCCCTTCAAGTACTGAGGTATTCCGGCTGTCACAAAAGTCACTCTCTCAACCTGTTTTGCTATCGACTGATGCAACCAACCGCTCTCATCAACAAAACGTCTGGACATCTCGCCAATCGGCACTATCCCCTGCCCGACTTCGTTACTGACGAGGATTACATCTCCCGGAGCTTGCTCCAGTGCTGAAAGTAAATCGTCTTTATGCTGCTGCCATTCAATGGCGTGATCCTTGTTGAACAGGCAATTGGTCAACCATAACGTCAAACAATCCACCAGCAAGCAGTTATTGGGTAAAGAGTGCTGTTTAATTGCCTCTGCGAGGGCTAAAGGCTCCTCGACAACAAGCCAGTTGTTTGGCCGATCCTTGCGATGCCGCTCTATCCTTTCCGCCATTTCATCGTCACCAGCCGTTGCTGTCGCAATGTAGACAACCTCTTTACCACCCGCTAGGGCTAACGACTCAGCATAACTACTTTTACCTGAACGCGCGCCGCCCAAAACCAGTTCAGTTGTCATTGATTCACCTTTGATTGTACCAGCAAGAGATTCATGGCGATTATTCCTTCTGCTTCCATATTCAATTTACCGCCAAAGACCGCCCATTCTCGTTATTATCGCAATGAAAATACTGCTTTTTTTCGATAAAATTAGATTCATTATTATATCGCTCAACACCACATACAATACTATGTTTCATGTTAATGACCTATGGCCAGACGGCCTTGTGTGGCTACTTCTTGCCAGTACAGTACTGTCACTATTTTTCATACCAAGAATTTGGCCAGTTTTACTCGGTACAACCGGGTTGGTTGCCTTATTTCTGGATCGCATCTCACCCATTGCCCTAGTCTTCATCTTGTTTGGCCTGGCTATTGCGAAAATTAGCCAAGGCCAAAAAGGGCTGTATAAAATACTCTGCCATATATTGGTGGTCATCTGGGGCGTTTGCCTCGCCCTGCACCTGATTCCGGGTTTCTACAACCTATTGGTACTTGAGAAAACCCTCACCGGTTCAGATAGCATTCCATTTACTATGTATTTGAATTTGGATAAGCCCCTTATCGCATTTGGGCTACTGCTACTTGCACCGGCAATGCTGTGGCAAAAGGCCTATGCAAATCGCCAACAACTAGCCATTATCTTTGGGTTATTTATCACCTTGCCGTTCATTGCCTGGGGAGTTGGCATTGTTCAACCTGAGTTCTCTTTGCCAAACTGGATATGGGTATTTGTCATCAACAACCTTGTGTTCACCTGCGTCGCCGAAGAGTTTTTATTTCGCGGTTATATCCAACGGGGTTTATGCCAACGCTTTTCGCCAACTGTAGGCATTACCGTTGCCAGCCTACTTTTTGGCATGGCACACTTCGCGGGAGGCGCATTGTTCATTTTTGTCGCTACACTTGCTGGCCTACTATACGGCCTCACGTACTTCTGGACCGGAAAACTGGCTTTTGCGGTTTTAATCCATTTTGCCTTCAACTTGGTTCATCTTGTGTTCTTCACCTACCCAATGAGCCATTAATTCTAAAAAAATGCTTTTATGAACCATTTCTGAATAGGCGCCTCATCATTAATTCAGAACCCGTGTTGTTTAATAGAACCATCAACACAAGGAGACCGAATTATGATTAAGAAAACTGTTATCGCCATTGCTACAGCCGCTATCATTCTAACAACTGCTGCCCTTGCTGGTGAGCACGGCAAAAATGAAAGCACGTTGAATTATTCCGGCCCGGTAGAAACAGTTACTGTTGCTGACCTGCTGCAAGATACAAGTATGTTTACCGAAAAGCAGGCGATTGTCGAAGGCCAGCTAATCAAGCAGATTAATGCCGATACCTTTATTTTCAGCGATGGCACCAAGGAAATCCAAGTCGAAATAGATGACGACATCAATATGCCAGCGGCAATCAATGCAACAACAAGGCTCCGTCTGTACGGTGAGTATGAAGGCGGCAACACCCCTGAAATCGAAGTCGATCGACTGCAATTGCTATAACCTTTAGCGCTTCGGCTCTACAACACATAATTATTCGGCATAACCAAAGGTTATGCCGTTTTTTGCTATTTGTCGTACAAGGGTTCAGCATCCCTCATCAAAAAATGAGACATACCTCACAAACTGAGTGTTCCATTATTTATCATTAACTTCACTATCAATAAGTTAAATTCCAACTAAGACTTATGTTTACAAAGCATCACACATCGGAGCTAAGTCTTAGGGGGCACCGTGTTATAATGGCCGCAGAAAACCCAAATGAGTCGATACATGTCAGATACTTTGTTGTTTCATAAAACTTACCTACACCCAACCAGCAAGGACTGGGTGGTATTTGTTCATGGTGCGGGTGGCAGCTCTTCCATCTGGTTCAAGCAAATCAAAGCTTACAAGCAGCACTTCAACCTATTGCTCCTTGACCTGAGGGGGCACGGCCGCTCAAACAACATGTTCCAGGACATGATAAAGAATCCTTACACGTTCAAGTCTGTCACCACAGATATCGTGCAGGTGTTAAATCACTTGAAAATCCAGTCAGCCCACTTTGTTGGTATTTCCCTTGGAACCATCATCATTCGCAACCTTGCAGAGCTAGCACCAGAAAGAGTAAAAACTATGGTGCTTGGGGGTGCAGTAACCCGTTTGAATACCCGTTCTCAAGTACTGGTGACAGCAGGCAATATGTGTAAGCACTTCATTCCTTACATGTGGCTGTATAAGCTGTTTGCCTATATCGTGATGCCGCAAAAGACCCAGAAAGAATCTCGGCTGATGTTCGTCAATGATGCGAAAAAGTTATGCCAGAATGAGTTCAAACGCTGGTTCAAGCTCGCTGCCGATGTGAACCCGATAATGAAGTATTTCAAGGAGAAGGAACTGCCAATCCCGACCCTATACTTAATGGGTGGGAACGATTATATGTTCATCAAGCCAGTTAAAGAGATGGTTAACAAGCATGAGCACAGCTACTTGACCGAATTTGAAGACTGCGGCCATGTTTGTAATGTGGAACGTCCCGATGAGTTCAATCACCACTCTATCGAGTTTATCCAACGTCATACTCTTGCCGCTTAATGTTAAATTACCTTACGGTGTCAAACATATAAAAAAATGGCCAGTCATCGACTGGCCATTTTTAGTTGGATAACAGATATCAGCCAGAAACCGATACCAAAGCTTTGGCCAAGTAGCCAAGATGCTGCTCTTGCAGACCAGCAATATTGATACGCCCATCCCCTACTGCATAAATCGCGTAGTCATCACGCAGACGAGCGATCTGCTCAGGTGATAGCCCAGTCACAGAGAACATGCCTTTATGCTGCTGGATAAAATCAAATTGGCTTGAACCCAACGCCTGAACTTCGCCCACCAAGCCAGCTCGCAGCGAGAGAAGGCGCTGCTGCATTTCATTAAGCTCTTGCTTCCAAGTTTGGGTCAGTGACTTATCGTTCAAAATTGTCGATACGAGTGCTGCACCATGATCTGGCGGCATAGTGTAAGTAGAGCGGGCAAGATTCAGGATACGTCCCTTGGCCTTCTGTGCTTCTTGCAGGGTATCCCCTATCAAAATAGCAGCCCCGGTTCGTTCACGATATAAGCCGAAATTCTTCGAGCAAGACGTAGCGATAACCATCTCTCCGATGTTATCCGCCATATGCTGCAAGCCTGCAGCATCTTGTTCCAGCCCATCACCAAAGCCTTGATAAGCGATATCAACAAACGGCAAGAAACCGTTTTTGTTTGCCAAGGCCGTTATTGCTTGCCAGTCAGAAAATGAAATATCTGCACCCGTTGGGTTATGGCAGCAGCCATGGAGCAAAACCACATCTTTAGGGCCGGCTTTTGCCAGCTCAGACAACATAGCTTCACTATTTACTTGTTTGGTCGCTGTATCAAAATATGGGTAATAGCGCACCTTCAATCCAGCAGCCTCCATCACGGGCTTATGGTTGACATAGCTTGGGTTGGAAATCCAAACCGTTGTCTCAGGCTCGGCAAGATGAATAAGATCAGCCAACATCCTCAAGGCTCCACTAGCCCCTGGCGTTTGCACTGCTGCTGCGCGTGGTTTAGCCGATGTACCTGTCAGCAATAGGTCCATCATCGACTGATTGAAATCTTCGTTTCCGGCAAGGCCAACATACGCTTTGGTTTTCTGACTCGCCTGTACTTGCTGCTGCGCCAATTGTACCGCTTGCATAATCGGGGTCTCACCCTGACTATTGCGGTAAACACCAATACCTAGATCTACTTTTTCTTCTCGGGGATCTTCACGATAAGCAATGGAAAGTGAAAGAATAGGATCAAGTTGCGCTTCGGCAAGTTGCTTAAACATGATTAAAATTCCGTTTAGTTGTCGTTCATACCTTCAAGCTACCACTTCATTTGGGTTCCGTCATCATGAATTTGCAACAATTTCATTTTCTTTAAAATTCAATAATGTGAAGCTTGGCAGTGCGTATTATTGATCTAGGTTAAACCTTGATCGGGTTATGTGGCAGACTGCCTGCAAACACCTAAATTTAAGGTAGGAAAACTTCGTTTTGTATACTTAACCATGCTTGATATGGATCCTGCATGAACATGCAACTTTGGTACATGATGGAGGCCAACATGAAAAACAGAGTCGATGTACGCACCCTACTCAATGTCTATGAGAAAATAAAAAGCCAGGGTCACACCATTGAATTTGGTACCCAGCTAGAAGATATCAAGTGTACGGAATCCCCTGATGGTTATTCTGTCAGTTTGGCTGACGATAAAGTCAGCTTGGATATCAACTTTCATAACACCTATCACTTCCATACCATGAATGAAGATCCTGAGTCAGTCATCAACCAGACCACTACCGAGTTCCATAACAATAACGAAGTTCAGATTCAGGAATTTATGCATAAATTGGAAGAGATCGATAAGAATTACTGAGCGTCACAACTATTCATCTCAACGCGCAATTTCCATCTTACTGAAATTGCGCAGCTTTTTAGTGCCACCAACGCCAGTTCTGACAAAGCCCTGACAATCCCATGACAGATGACTAACATCCGCTTTCTAATATAGCTTTGTTGATTCCAACAATGTTCAATAAACGAGCAAATTTGTTCAGAGTTTATTCATGTAAGCAGCGGTATGCTTTACAGGAATTAATGGTTTCAACAGCGTCTAATTGGCAAGCGATCTTGATGGGAATGATGTCATGCAACTACAACAGTTAAAGAACAATCAAGCTGATACTGTACTTCTTGCTCTGGATGAGTGCTACCGTCGACTAGAAAAGGCTGAGATCTCAGCAAAAGACCTAACACAAGCAGGTTTTACCTTGATGTTTAAGTCGGCTTACGAATCTCTAGCGCGTCAGAAACACTGACCTGTCGACATAAAGAATTAAAAAAGCTCAAGTTTTTCAACTTGAGCTTTAATGTATCTAGCAAACCACTGGTTTAGAAGTCCCAGTCACGATTCTGCAGCACTATTCGATAACCATCGAGATCTTCAAACGTCTTACCGACCTGTTCCCAGTATGGGTTACTTGACTCAACGACCGAGAAACCGGCGTCTATCATTTTTCTGCAAGCCCTTTCCCAAGCTTGGCTGCAATCTACATAGAAGACCAACAGATGTTCTTGACTAGGTGCACCTCCGACCTCAGAACCGATTTTGTGCACAAACTCGATATGATATGGGTGATGCTTATGTCCCAAAACGACACCATCAAAACCATCATAATCCTCAAATTGCTTAAGCAAATCAAAACCGAGTGCCTCTCGGTACATGGCTGAAATTTGGGATACATTATCTGTAGGTCTGACCACTCTTAATGTCGAATCTTGCGGTATCATATTGAAATTAAACTCCATTTATTTTGTTACCTGAGTAGTGTATTCCTCAGACAAATCTTATTCAACATAGTTAATAGCAACTTCGTACATTCCTTGATACCTGTCACAGAGTAAAGCTATCTCTTTTGCACAATTAATGCTTTACGCTTCATTCCTAGTATTTTCATGCCGTTTAGGTAATAAAAAAGTGGCACCAAGGCCACTTTTTAGGTTTAATGCCGATCGTTTAAGGCACTTGAACGATCCTAATATTGCGTAATAATCCCTACCAGCTTTTGTTGGCAGGGATTTTTTATATGTTGGTTAATGAGT